>JAZQMK010000061.1:0-7276 GCA_045543455.1 Lachnospiraceae bacterium | reverse complement strand
ATATTTTTCTAATTTGTTATTTCCCTCTTAGGGATATTTACCAATTAAGCGTTAGCTTCCTGCTTCTCTGCAACCTGTTTAATAACACGAGCAAAGTTTGTAATTGGTGACTGGATACTTCCAAGTAATTTTGAGAGAAGTTCTTCTCTTGATGGGATTGTAGCGATAACCTTGATACCAGCTTCGTCATATTCAACACCATCTACAACGCCTGCCTTCAACTGAAGTGCATCTGCTGTCTTAGAGAAGTTATATAAAATTCTCGCTGGAGCTGTTGCATCTTCTTTAGAAATAGCAATCGCTGTTGGTCCTTCTAAATACTTAGAAAGGCTTTCGAACTCTGTTCCCTTAATAGCGAAATTGATGTATGTGTTCTTGTATACCTTGTATACTACACCAGCTTCTCTTAATTGCTTACGAAGTTGTGTATCCTGTTCTACTGTTAAACCACGGTAGTCTACTAACACAGCTGCAGCAGCACCATTAAGATTCTCGATAATCTCGTCTACTATTGGCTTCTTGATTTCTACTTTTGCCATGAATAATGTACCTCCTTATAGATTTCAACTTATAGTTGATATTTCGCCGTTATTATTCCGCCTAAGTATTGGGATCTTATATAAATTATAAAAAGCCTCTTCTTACCGAAGAGGCTTTATAAGTCATAATCTCATAAGAGTTACCTTATACTCCTCGGTAGGCGTTCATAGCTTACACCTTACGGTACCTACTGTCTACGGCAAATATAATGCTTGGATATTGTATCATCCTATATATTAGATTGTCAACCGTTTTTTCAAAAAAATTTCAAAAAATTAGTTTGAATACTTAGCTACGTTTACCTTAACACCAGGACCCATTGTTGAAGTTAAAGTAATGCTCTTTAAATACTGTCCCTTAAGTGCTGATGGTTTAGCCTTAACGATTGCATCCATAATTGCTTGGAAGTTGTCCGATAATTTAGCTTCATCGAATGAAGCCTTTCCTATTGGCACGTGGATAATGTTTGTCTTGTCAAGTCTGTATTCAATCTTACCTGCCTTGATATCTTCGATAGCCTTTGTAACGTCCATTGTAACTGTACCAGCCTTAGGGTTTGGCATTAAGCCCTTTGGTCCAAGTACACGACCTAAACGTCCAACAACACCCATCATGTCAGGTGTAGCTACTACTACGTCGAAATCAAACCAGTTATCGTTCTGAATTCTTGGAATTAATTCTTCGCCACCAACATAGTCAGCGCCAGCCTTTTCAGCTTCTGTTAACTTGTCGCCCTTAGCGAATACTAATACTTTTACAGTTTTACCTGTACCGTGTGGTAATACTACCGCACCACGGATTTGTTGGTCAGCGTGACGTCCGTCAACGCCTGTTCTGATATGAGCTTCAATTGTTTCGTCAAATTTTGCAACTGCAGCCTTCTTTACTAAAGCTACTGCGTCTGCTGGATCGTATAAAGTTGCGCGGTCAACTAACTTAGCCGCTTCAACATATCTTTTTCCTCTTTTCATTCTAAATAACCTCCTAGTGGTAATATCGGATTCTAAACGGACCTGCCGTTTTTCCTCCCACGTTTATTGTTTTATTAACATAGTTTTATAATTAATCAACTACTGTAATTCCCATACTTCTTGCAGTTCCTGAAATCATGCTAACTGCTGCTTCTACAGATGCTGCATTTAAATCTGGCATCTTAAGTTCAGCGATCTTCTGAACTTCAGCCTTTGTAATTGTAGCAACCTTTGTCTTGTTAGGTACTGCTGAGCCTGATTTTAAATTACAAGCTTTCTTTAAAAGAACTGCTGCAGGTGGAGTCTTAGTAATGAAGCTGAAGCTTCTGTCTGCATATACTGTAATAACAACTGGAATAATCATTCCGTCCTGATCTGCTGTTCTTGCGTTGAACTGCTTTGTAAATTCAACGATGTTAACACCATGTTGACCTAATGCTGGACCAACTGGTGGAGCCGGTGTTGCTTTGCCGGCAGGAATTTGTAATTTGATATAACCTGTTACTTTCTTTGCCATTTTGGCACCTCCTAAATTATTGTGGTAATGTTGCGGACCTTACATGTGGTCCTCCCACGCTCCGTCTTACATTCTATAATATAAACGGCCGTTTCCTATGTTACATTTTTTTGATTGATGTGAAACTTAATTCTACAGGTGTTTCACGACCAAATAAATCAACATTAATTGTAGCAATCTGCTTACTTTGGTTAATGCCCTTGATTACGCCTACTGTATTTTCCCATACACCTGTTGTTACAACAACTGTATCGCCTACTTCATAGTCATACTCAACCTTGCTACTAATGCTAATTCCTAATGGAATCATCTCTTCTTCTGTTAATGGAACCGGTTTTGATCCCGGACCAACGAAGCCGGTTACACCTCTTGTGTTACGAACCACGTACCATGTATCGTCATTCATAACCATGTTAATAAGTACGTATCCCGGTAACATCTTCTTAGAGACATTCTTTTTTGTTCCATTCTTCACTTCAACTACATCCTGCATTGGAACTGATACTTCCAATATCTGATCTTGAAGTTTTCTGTTTTCAATTGTTTTCTCAATATCAGTCTTTACCTTATTCTCATAACCTGAATAGGTATGGACTACATACCAATTTGACTCTGCCATATAATCACCTTCACCTTATTTACTGGATACTAAAATTTTAGGTTAACTAAGAAGTCAACGCCGTATTCGATTATAAAATCTAATACCATAATACTAGCACCCAACAATACCGAAACAAATATTACTGATATTGTTTCTTTTGCAAGTGTTACTTTACTTGGCCAAACAATTTTTCCAAACTCGGCTTTTAAGCCTTTGAAGAAACCTTTTTTCTTCTTTGTTTCATTCTTTGTTGTTTCACTCATAACTATTCACCTCGCAACAATACTAGATTACTTTGTTTCCTTGTGTAATGTGTGTGATTTACAGAACTTGCAATACTTTTTTGTTTCCATTCTGTCAGGATGTGTTTTCTTATCCTTAGTCATGTTGTAATTACGTTGTTTACATTCTGTACATGCCAATGTTATTTTTACTCGCACAACTGCCACCTCCACTTATTTTTTTGTTTACTTGTTTTTAGGCATAAAAAAAAGACCTTCCATAGCTAGTCTAATATATCACATAGTTAACCTCTCGTCAACTACTTTTTTGAAATTTGATACTAAAGTATGTTATCACAAGTTTTTACTTTCGTCAAGAATAAAATAAAATCCTGCAAATATTTCTTTACTTCCCATTGAAAATGTATTATAATAAAGAAAAAGTGGTGTTTTATGCCCTATGTTTACTATTAACGCAGAAACGGATTTTCTGCATCTTCTATCATTAATGCGCAAGGAGGTGACTGTTAATGATAAGTAATGTTTATGGTTATTATTTAACCCAATATGCCGGCAAATCTGTCGTAGCTCCTAATATTCACAAAAAGAATGAATTAAAATCACTTTCCAATGACATTGCCAAGATTAACAGGTATATGCCTTTTTGTAAGATTGACTTTTCAGAGGATGCTCAAAAATTTGCAATCGATTTGAAAGAGAATGCTTTAAGTATTAAGAATCTTGTAGACAAAATCGACTTTACAGGAACTTCCAATGTAAGTTCTTTAAAAGAAGCCGTTTCAAGCGATGAAGATATCGTTTCAGTAAAGCTTGATAACTCCATCGAATCTGAACACAACACAGATTTAAACATACATATAAAGCAATTGGCAAGTTCCCAGATTAATTCTGGCAACTTTGTCCCATCCAATGAACATGGTCTTAAAAATGGTGCATATTCCTTTGACATTGAGATTAATGACATCGCTTATGAATTTCAATTCAACGTTAACAGCGGAGACACTAACAAGGCAATTCAAGATAAGCTTATGCGACTTATCAACAAATCTAACATCGGACTTGTTGCAGGTGTCAATACCCACAACGGCAATTCTGCTCTTATTATTGAATCTGTGGCTACCGGAACTCCTTCCCTTAGCACTACCACATTTTCCATAACAGAGCACAATTCGTCAAAGCTTAAAGGAACTGTAGAATATTTCGGACTTAATAATACGACTCAATTTCCAAGCAACGCAATCTTTTCAATTAATGGCGAGGAACGTTCTTCAACATCTAACACCTTTACAGTGGATAAAGCTTTAGAAATCAAGCTTATTTCCCCTAGTATAAGCGATGAACCTACTACCATTTCATTCATTGAAAATGATGACCGTTCAATCAACAACATTAAAACTTTAGTAGGACAATATAATTCAATGCTTAATCTTTCCGGAAATGCGGCTTCCCGCAACACTCCAATTAAGCGACTACACAGCGATTTTTCAAGTATCGCCAAGAATTATAACACAATATTAGAATCCAACGGACTAACAATTAATTCCAATGGTAATATTGATATTGACAACGCTCTACTTACCCAGTCTGCAAGAGAAGGCAACATAAGTGAAACCCTCTCTAAGCTCAGTGATTTTAGCTATGACTTAAGAGCAAAGGCTTCCGAAGTTGCCATCAACCCAATGAATTACGTAGACAAATTAGTTGTAAGCTATCGTAATCCTGCCCGTTCATTTAATATACCTTATATTTCTTCGATGTATTCAGGTATGCTATATAATGGATATATATAAAAATAAAGATGTCACATCAGACTATTTTCAGTTCTTATGTGACATCTTTTATTTTTATAATTTTATACCTGATTCTATATCTTTACTTAATTCTTCAATGGCCTCTAAATAAGATTCCATAACTTCTTTTCCCATTTTTATAGCTTCTTTTATATCTTCTGTAGAATCACTGTCATATAACAGAGCCTTTTCCATAGCTTCATATCTGCTTTTTGCATTGTAAATATCCAAAAGAGTTATTACAGGTGTTTGCTGAAGTTTTTCGGACATTTCTGTAATTTCCTGATACAGACGCTTGCTTTCTGAATTGCCGAATTTATTTCTTCTATAAAGCTCATCTAATTTATCATACTTTACAATGCATCTTTTAACATCCAGCCTAAGACTGTCTAAAACCTCCGGAATTTTATTTATTTCCTCAGTTATTATTTTTTGTTCTTCTAAGGAAAATGCTGTTTTCGCTCCATTTATAAGCTCATAAAAATCCACTGTTTCATTGCAATATTGTTCAATAGCAGCTTTAAAAGTCATTATTTTGCATCCTTTTATAAGAGCGCCACCTTCTGTGGCATCAATTACATTTAAATCTTCATATCTTAAAATCTGCTTTTCAAACCACTCTATATACATTTTCATCTTAACATCAGTGACGATTATATTGCCATAAATATCTTCAACATCAAGGTAGACCATATTGTTCCATCTTTTAAATACATTTTTTGTACTATCCTCATAAGATGCGTTTGCATGGCGTTTATTATCTGTATATGCCAAATCCATACCCACAAGTATAATATTCTTAAAACCTAAATATTGTGCAAGAGAAAATGCATTATTAGCAACCGATCCACCAGTCTCAAGCGGATCCGTTTTCTTACCAAATCTTTCGAAAAACTGTGTCATATAATCCTTGCCCAGATTAAACATTATCTTTTTACCAATATGCTTTTCCATTATCTGTTCATTGGATTCTTTGCAAAATACTAACGGAATACTTTTTATTTTTTCATGCTCAAATATAGCCATTGGCTTATGTCCATCAACAGATATGGTTATATCCGGCTGTATACCTTCCCGCAAAACAGTCTTTAAGGCCGTATCTACAGCAATAATAAATGCTTTCCCCTTTGCTTCCTTTATATAATCAATATTCTTATCCAATGATGGTCCTGCTCCTACTATAATCGCCGGAACATTTTCCAAATTAACGGTGGCAAAGCTTTCTTTAAGATTGTAAATATCAGAACACGCCATAGCATATTTGATATTATTTAATGTGTTTTTTATATTTTCCTCTTTTGCTACCACACTGGTATTTCTGGTAAATACCAAAGAACTGGCATGGCTTTTTACCAATTCAAGAATATGGGTCCTCTCCTGGCTATAAAGCATAGCATAATTAGGCAACGACGGATATTTACACAATTGTAAATTAGCGTAATTAATAATCAATTGTATAAATTCAATAAAAAATCTTTTTGAAACTCCATTTACAGCCAATGCAATTTTCTCATCACCAACCACAGCGCTCATATCAAGAGATGTCATTACTCTGTAAAATATGTTCTCATCCGGCTCATATACTATAAACATATTATCCGGAGCAACTTTTCTAAGTTCTTTAATATGGCTTCCATCACCTAAACCAAATATAAGTATCGGTGCGTATTTATTAATTCCTTCAAACTGGTGCGCCCATTCCTGCGCCGCAAATTTACTATCATAGCTGCTATTAAGCAAATATTCATAGCCATTTTTCTTCACTGCCACTACAGCTTCGCCATTAGCATTTTCATAAATATTTACATCATCTGAAATATTAATTGTTGAAATATCTTTTTCAAGCACCATATCATAATCAAGTAAAGTATTAACCAGGGCCGCTCTATTTTTCATATATATATTGTTATCCATATGCTATTCTTCCTTTCCCAGTTCCTTTAACACGTCTATATAAAATATCAGTGTATCCTTTATCTCATACATAAGACAGTCCGCCATCATTACCATATCCTTATTTGCATATGAATTTTTTAAATTTTCCACCTGATTTAATATAATGTCTACCGGCAGTTCTACACCCTGTTGTTGCAAGTTCAACAAATCCGATAGCACTGTGCTAAGAATTGCACTTAAATCCTTCATAAATGTATCAATCACATTAATATTTTCATTATCATTTCTAAGTAATATTGTAACAACTTCATCTAAACGATTTTCTATCTGTCGTACTTGAAAAATTTCCATAATATTTATCTCCTATTTAACAAAATAAAGCCGACTTGCGTCGGCCTTATTTATAATTTTTAAACTAATTAACGTAACAATGACAATACGCCCTGTGTAGCCTGGTTAGCCTGAGCAAGCATTGACTGACCTGCCTGAGCAAGAATTGTGTTCTTGCTGTAGTTAACCATTTCTTCTGCCATATCAACGTCACGGATACGAGATTCAGCAGCCTGAGTATTTTCAGATGTTGTATCAAGGTTAGCAATTGTGTGCTCTAATCTGTTTTGAATAGCACCTAATGCTGAACGCTGTGTAGATACTTTATCAATTGCAGCCTGAATAGCTGTCATTGAAGCACCTGCTGAAGCGTTTGATGATACTGAAAG
>JAZQMK010000060.1:0-33692 GCA_045543455.1 Lachnospiraceae bacterium | reverse complement strand
TCATATGGTATGACAGATACTATGGGTCGTATGCACTCAGATGCTCAGTTTGCTGGTTCTTCATCAGTTCCTGCTCACGTAGAAATGATGGGTCTTATCGGTGCAGGTAATAACCCAATGGTTGGTATGACTGTTGCAGTTGCTGTTTCTATCCAGGAAGCAGCAGAACAAAACAAATTCTAAAATTTATTTTGGCAAATTCTAAGAATTTATTTAAGAAGTTCTAATAATTAGATATTATTTGTGGCCTTCTGATATTTATTGGAAGGCCATATCTATGTATATGATATAAAATAGTAAGTAATAAGGAGAAAAACTACTGAATTTCAGTGGCTTGTGTAAGGAAATGAAGAGAACAATTTATGCATTATTAATAGCAGCGATTATATTGATAATAGGTTATGGCGTAAAATCAAGTATGGAAAAGAAATATACAGAGGAATCTACTAAAGTTGCAAAAGCTTTCTTAGACCAATATGTAAAAATGGATGAATTGGCTATGTCGACTTATGTTTATAAAGATATTTCTACTGATTGGGCTAAAAAATTATATGAAAGAATACCTGAATATGCTACATACGATGTTACCTTTGCTTATCAAATAGAAGAAACGGCGATATTTAAAAAACCATTTAATGAATTAACATTTAATAAAATGGGTGTGAATAAGGATAAGTTCGATTATGTAGCAGAATTTACAGTTACAATTACTGTTACAGAGTATGGTGAAAATTATTCAAGGACTATATATCTGTATGCAGGAAGAAGTGATAAAGAATGGAAAATAATATATCAGTCAGGACTGTAAAACTTGTGAGGAAGAAAATGAAGAAAAGAAATATTATTTTGTTATTGATTTTTGTTATGGCATTTAGTTTAATGGCATGTAATGGAAGTGATAACAACGAAAAGAAAGATGAAAAAGCTAAAGTTAAAATAACTGAAGGCCGGGAATATTTGTATGGATTAAATGGAAAAGAAGTAGATTACGAAAAAGCAGAAGAAAAATTTCTGGCAGCTTTTAGAGAAGAAAGTATTGATGCAGAGTATTATTTAGGCGTAATAGAAGAATTTTATGGTGATGAAAAAGGTGCAGTGATTTGTTATGAAAAAGCTGCAAACCAGGGAAATACTTTAGCAAAATGTGCAATGGGATATATGTATGCTTTAGGTAAAGGTGTGGATGAAAATCTAAATAGAGCAAAGGAATATTTGGAAGAGGCATCAAAAGCTGGATGTACAGAGGCTCAGGCAGGAATTGCTATTGTAGATTATAAAAATGGTACTGTAGATATTGCGTCTCTTGAACATATAGTAGAAGTGTCATTGCTAGGTGAAGAATATAATTTTGCACAAAATGCACAAATATTTGTGGCAAAACAGTATTATAATGGTGCTGACAAAGTGGAAAAGGATTATAAAAAGGCTTTAGAATGGTACAAAAAGGCGGCACAAAGTGGTAGTGACGAAGCTATGAATTATGTAGGTGTCATGTACTATGACGGTATGGGGACAGAAGTTGACTACGATAAAGCTTATGAATGGTATGAAAAGGCTCTAAAATATAATAATTCATGGGCTATGCATAATATCGCGATTATGTATAATGATGGCAAGAAATTTGAAAAAGACTATCAAAAAGCGTACGAATGGTACAAAAAAGCAGCAGAAGCAGGCAATTCCTCTGCTAAAAACAGAATAGGCGTTATGTATCATTTTGGACGTTATGTGAAACAGGATTATAAAAAAGCAATGGAGTACTATATAGAAGCTGCCAATGAAGGTGTAGAAGCTGCTATGACTAATATAGGAAATGCTTATTATTATGAATATGGCTTTGAAAAAGATTATCAAAAAGCCTATGAATGGTATGAAAAGGCAGCAAAAGCTGGACATGGTGAAGGTATGTATCATTGTGGGTTGTTTTATCAAAACGGATATGGTGTAGCTAAGGATTATAAAAAAGCCTTTGAGTGGTATGAAAAAGCGGCAGATAATGGTAATGCTAATGCAATGAACCAGTTAGGATATTTCTATGAAAACGGATACTCGGTAGAAATTGATTATGCTAAAGCTTATGAATGGTATAAAAAAGGAGCTGAAAAAGGTAATGCCACCGCAGCAGCTAATGCAGGATATATGTTCTATAATGGCATTGGAACAGATATTAATTATGAAAATGCCATGAAGTGCTTTTTAATAGGTGCAGAGCTTGGTAATTTAAATGCTACTAATAGAATTGGTTTAATGTATTTTAAAGGTCAGGGAGTAGAACAGGATTATGCTATAGCTTTTGAATGGTTTAAAAAGGCTGCAGATAATGGCTTTGCAGCGGCTATGTATAATGTTGCCAATTCGTATTGCTACGGATATGGTGTTGAAACAGATTATAAGAAAGCTAAGGAGTGGGCTCTAAAGGCATTGGATGCGGGATATAGTAACGCAGAAGTGCTGCTTGATGTGATAGAAAGTAAAGGGTATTAAATATATTTATTAGAAACTCATATATAGTAGTTAAATTGTATTGTTTTGAAATGATTGGGGGATAAAATAACTTAATGACTAGGCTTTTGGCGAAATGTTAAAAAACATTTCGCCTTTTTTGATATAAAAAGTTGTGTTGTGCAAGGCTATTTCTCTGGGAATTCTCTTTTAATGTCACTTACACCAGAAATATAATTCATATCTACATTGTAAAACTTAGCCAATTCAATTAAACATTCTAATGGAATACGAACCTTACCTTTTTCATAATCGGAATAGGTTGTTTGAGCTACATGAATGGCTTTAGCAACAGTGGTTTGGTTATAATCATTATCTTCTCTTAATGCGCGAATACGTTCTGTACAAAGCATATAATCACCTCTTGAGAATAATTGTACAAAAGAATAATCTTATTGTTGACTTTTAACGGAATATCCGTTAAAATATTGTAAACGAAGTAGAAATTAATGGGAAAATTATGATAGGGAGTGAAAGTTAATAAAATCTAAAAATGCAAACTAGGAGGAAAAATTCAATGAAAATAAAAACGAAAATAATGATTTTGGTACTATGTATGTTACTTGTCGGATGTAGCAAGGAAAAGGAAGAAAAAAAGGAATATTATGAAAATACAGTAATTGAAAAATTTGAAACTTTTACTAGTCTTACTGGAATTGAACTTGCATCAACACAAAAAACAGAAAATGAAATTTTGTATAATTATATTTTAGATGATAATGCAAATGGAGTAGGTGCTATATCAAAATGGGAACAATATATTGAGGAATATGGTTTTATATATATGAGTAATTTGTCAAAAGATAATATGTCGGTTTATACTAAAGGTGAATATATTATAGTTATGAATCTTTCGACACCAACAGATTCGACAATTCAATATATCATTGCTATACCAATTAAAAATGTTACTGAGGCATACAGTGAATCAAATGTATCGGATTCATTTGGAAATCAATATGAAGATTATAAAAAAATGGTTGAGTTAACAACTAATGGAAAGTATCAAAGTGCAAAGGAGTTTTATAACAATAGTAGTTTGTCACAAAAATTTGAAGGATATTCTGATTCGAAAAAATATTATTTTTATGCAATGGCAATGTTGGAATATGAAGCTAAAATGTATGTAGATGCGTATGAAATGTTAGAAAAACATTGTAAGGGTTTTTTAAATGCAGATGAAATACTAAGTGAAATTGATAGTAAGATTGGTTGTTTAGATGGTGTATATATGAATCAGTCTGTGTCTTATGATGGGATGTATGTTATTATTGATCATGGTTCTGTAGCTATGGGGATTTATTCGAGTGAGGATTTGGCAGAAGGTGTCTATTATATTTTTGAACTACGTGGTTATACTTTTACCACGGGTAAAGAAACATTAGCGGTAGATAATTATATTTTTTCTACAATAAGTGATAATGGGGATTCTTTTTTAATTGCTGCAGAGTATGGAAGTCAATATAAAACATTCAGCGGAGTGTATAAGCGAATTGATATTCCTACTCCACCACGAAAATAAAATGGGTATTTTGAGAACTATGGCAAGAACTCGATTGGATGTATATGTTAATATCCATTTTGACAGATTGTGAGTATGAAGATGAAAAAAACGATTATTAAGTTTATGTAAATTTGCCATTAAGGCAGAAGTGTAGAGGTGCTTTATGAAAAAAATATTAAGTTATATTTCCTTAACTTTGTTAATAATATTTTCATGCGTAGGATGTAGTGAAGAAGAAAATGTATCACAATCCATAGAAAAGGTAAATGAAAATACTAACTTTGAAAAAAATAGTGAAGAAATTTCTAAAGAAGAAATGACAGAAAAGAAAGTAACAGCAGATGACGTAGAAATGTTGATAAAACAAGCGCTAAATGAAGGCTTAACTAGTGAAACGATAACTAAAGTTGATAATATGTATTCTAAATTAAATGCAGCAGAAAAAGAACAGGTATCTTCATATAGTAAATATCAAGATGCTTTAAAAAAATATAAAGTTAAAAGTTTTACAACTAAGATTACTTCGTGTGTTGATAATGTAACGGGATTTGAATATTCAATCGATGAATTTGATGATAGTATTTCTATAATGACTAAAATAGGTTGGACCTCGCAAAATGTTTCATCTGATGGTTATATGTTTATGCAGGCACCTAGTATTTCAGTTTATTTCTCGGATAGTGGTGA
This sequence comes from Lachnospiraceae bacterium, assembly GCA_045543455.1. GTDB lineage: Bacteria > Bacillota > Clostridia > Lachnospirales > Lachnospiraceae > SIG291. Next base: position 28,999 of record JAZQMK010000060.1, on the reverse strand, counting down.
GCCAGATGTGATGTTGGTTTTGTTCTGGACATATGCATCTACTAATTTTCTTGATGCATATGCTTTGAGAGATGAAGAGCTTATTTTATTAGGAGCAGATTCTTTAAGGGTAAAATTGAAGTTAGAATATGTGGATAGTGACTATGATGACCTTAATATAACTAATTTTGCTATTAATATTAATGACACAAATAGCGATTCAATAGTTGATGTAATAAATAGCGGAACTGTTGTTGCGAGATTAAATGCAGTAAATAATCAAGGCGTTTTACCTCAAGCAACATTAGATGCTGAGTGTAAAAAGTATATAGTTGATGCAATAAAATTATACGAGGATATTTTAGCTACAATATAAGAATAGTAGTATATAACAAAAGTAATTAAAAGTATGTATCCACTTTGATGGACTTTGCGGTTCATTAAAGTGGATATGTCTTTTTTATATTCTCACGTAAGTTTATTAAAACTGCAAGGGTATTTTTGTCATTAGGGAATAGCTTTTTTAATAAAAATAATGATATGCCAAGAGTAACTATTTTTTCTGGAGATATAGGTAACCATAAAAAAGTGATATAAGCTAAAGATATAGTTATCATCCAAGAAATTTTAAAATATGTACCTATGCCAAATAGAAGATATGCCCATCCGTTGGTTATAAACCATGCGATTGCTAGACATAATATAAGGCGTGGATTAAATAAAAATTGAAAGGCTTTTTAAGTTTATTTTTCATTAGTGTTTTCCTTATATGCAAATTTTGTAATTAATTCATCATTCTTCCTATCATACAACTTCCCATCCTTCGAATAAAAATGTTTATTATTTTCATCGCAAACAATTTCCACCACAGGATGATAGAAAGTTATGCTGTCATCATCATTTATGTGAGGGTAGTATAAGTCATTTGCTACATTTTCAATTGTATTTATATTTTTCCCAATATTAAGTCGAAAAGAGAGTTCTACAATTGTATATTTTACATCTAATTTAAAATCGTCAGGGTGCCCACCGTAAATGCCAGAAAAAGAGGATTCTTCGGGAGCATTTAAAAATTCAGGAAGGTCTATGTAAAACGGAGTTGGTACACCTGTTCCGTAGTAACCACCTATACGTTCGATAGGCATATCGTTGTAGGCGTCAGGTATAGTTATTGACATATTGTCAGTATATTTTTCTACAGTATAATGTCCTACAAAACAACAATCATTAAAATCATTAATGGCTATTATAAAATTGTCATATTGGACAGTTTCATTATATAACAAACTCATGCCCTTGGTGTTGCAGGCGCACAGGCTGATAGCTAGAAATACAGTTAATATGATAGCCGATACTTTTTTCATTTGCCCATTTCCTTTCAAAAAATAATATAAAAGTATTATAACATAAAAATTTTAATTTAGATATTAATTTATTGTGGTAATGTGTCGATATACAGTTGTATTAAGTTGCATATGGACATGCATGGGAAGAGAGGCAATTATGAAAAAAAGAACACTTTTGACAGTGCTTGTTTTTTGTCTTTTAATGGCTTTAGCAGGATGCACAAAAAAGCCTTCACAGGGTAACGGAATTACCACTAATATTGAAGCGTCAGGTTCGGCTAACACTGAATCTACATCCAAAAAAGAACAAGAAAGTACAACTAATTCAAGCCAGAACAGTACAACACAGAATTCTACACAGGAATCAAGTGAGAATTCAACACAAGTAGCTACAGAAAATGTAACAGATGCTCCAACGCAAGCACCAACTGAGATGCCGACAGAAGCACCAACAGAGGAAGTTCCAAGAGGTGTTATGGGTACTGCTATTACTGAATTAAGATTAAAAGGTGTAGTGTCTTCAAGACCTTCTAAGGTTACAAAATATAAGGCATCAGGTACAAATGTTGAGATTGAAAAGGTTGAAACATATAATAACAGCTATATCGTTGTAACATTAAATGCAGGATGCGATAATGTTAATCCTAATGATATTAAATTTAATAAATACTCGGATAATTGGTATACTTCTAAACCAACAACATCATCTATGACAATAACTGACAGCTATGCAACTCTTAATGATGCTGGTAAGACAGTGCTTGTTTATGTTGTTGCTGATAATATTGACGGTACTAAGGCAGTTACAGATACATCTGATAAAAAAATTGCAGATTTAAGCAGTGCAGTAACTATAGCAGATAACTATGTATCATGGCAGATGGACCATGGCGGTTGGGATAAGAAAGTTGATGAACAGGCAAAGGCTCCTTGGAATGGTACAGATAAGAAAAATAAATTTTCTAATTGGAATGGTAAAAATGGTGAAATGCTGGGTACAATAGATAATGATGCAACATATACACAAATGCGTCATATAGCTATGGTATACCGTGAGGTTCGCGATGAAAAATATAAAAATAGCGTATTGAAGGGCTTGGATTTTATATTTAAGCTTCAATACGAAAGCGGCGGATTTGCACAGGTTTATCCAAGACGAGGTAATTACTCAGATATGGTAACATTTAATGATGATGCTATGATAAATGTGCTTATTATGCTTGAAGATATGCGAGATGGAAGATATCCATTTGATTCAGATATATTACCACAGGATTATAAAGTAAAGGTAGAAAAAGCTATTGAAAAAGCTATTGATTATATTTTAAAGTCTCAGATTGAGTCAGGTGGTAAGCTTACAGCATGGTGTGCACAACATGATCCTGTATCTTATGCTGCAGTTGGTGCAAGAAATTATGAATTGCCATCAATTAGCGGTAAAGAATCAGTTGCCATAATAAAATTCCTTATGAATCAGAAACAGACACCACAGATTAAGGTAGCAGTAGAGGCGGCCATGACATGGTTAAAGGAATCTAGAGCAGTAGGAATAAGCTATGTTAAGGATGATCCTAATGGAGTATATTTTGTAGAGGATCCAAGAGGAAGTCTTTGGTATAGATTTTATGAGATTGGAACTAACAAACCTATTTTCTGCGATAGGGATGGAGTTAAAAAATACAGTATTGCTGAGATTAGCGAAGAAAGAAGAAATGGATATAGCTGGAGTGATAACTGGGGTAAATATCTTGTACAGGTATATGATGATTACGGATATTATCCTGGAAGAATTGAAGCTAAAGTAATTGGTACAGAATCTAAGACTGCCGATGGCAAAACTTTGTTAAAGGATAGTGTAAAGATTGTAGAGAAAACAATAAATTAGTATACAACGGAGCGATTTTATTTGTCGCTCCGATTTTGTTGTTAAAATATTTTATATGTGGTATAATCTTAGAATTGGAATGGAGAAAAGTATGTTAGAATTTAAAGATATTACAATAGAAGAATTAAATAAGATGGATGGCTATTTGAGAAACAGTGGGAATTACAGCTGTGAATTTTCGAAAGGCAATATTTTTATGTGGAATATTGAGGATGAGATAAAATATGCAGTTGTTGAGGATTGTCCTGTTTTTAGAAATATAGAAGAGGAAAGAGTTATTTATTCTGCACCTTTTTATAATAAAGAAAGCAGACTTATTGAGATCCTTTTAGAGGACGCAAAAAGCTTGCAAAAAAAATTTGTAATGCACTTGGTTTCTCAAAAAATGAAAGAAGATTTAGCAGAAAAATATGGTAAAAAATTTATTTACAATACCAATGAAGATTATAGCGATTACATTTACAATGTTGAAGATTTGATAAAGCTAAGTGGTAGAAAATACCACGGTAAGAAAAATCATATTAATTATTTCCTTAAGAACTATGAATATTCTTATGAACCTATCGGAAGTGAAAATATTGAAGAATGTCGCGAATTAAAAGCTCACTGGCTTAGTTTTGAAGAAGAAAATTCGTCTGCCATAAGAGAATCAGTTGCAATTGACAGAGCTTTAGATAATTATGATGCTCTTGGCTATGAAGGCGGTCTTATAAGAATTGGTGGAGTGGTAAAGGCATTTACATTTGGTGAAAAGCTAAATGATGAAGTGTTTGTAATTCATGTAGAAAAGGCAGATGCTAATATAAGAGGCTTATATCCTATGATAAATCGTGAGTTTGCTATAAATAAGCTTGCTTCATATAAGTATGTCAACAGAGAAGAGGATTTAGGAATGGAAGGGCTTAGAAAGGCTAAGTTATCCTATGGTCCTGTTATGATGTGGGATAAATACGAGGTGTTATATAATGATTAGATTTGCCACAGATAAAGATATTCCGATTTTGAAAAAAATGTGGAATGAAATATTTGGTGATGAATACCAATATATTGATATGTTCTTTGACAAGGTTTTTGCTAAAGAAAATACATTGGTATATGAGCGCAATGGTGTAGCAGCAATGCTTTATATGGTGGAATATTTGTATAAGAATAATGGTAAAATCCATAAAGGTGTGTATTTGTATGCGTTAGCAACAAGAAAAGAATACCGTGGACAGGGAATTATGAGTTTAATGATAGAATATGCTACAAACATATGTAAAAGCAGAGACTATGATTTTATGTTTTTGATTCCGGCGAAGGATAGCCTTATAAAATATTACGAAAATAAGGGCTTTGAGTTGTTTAAGTATATAGAGGATGGAAATGTTTCAAATGGATATTCATATGAAAAAATAGATTATGAAAATATTTTTGTGAATAATGGCATTGTTCTTACTGATGAACAGCTTGAATTTCAAAAGCAGCTTGCATCTGTGGAAAATTTGGAATTGTATGCCATATATAAAAATGAAGAATTGGTTAATTACAGATTGTGTAGCATAGAAGAGATAGCTTGTGGGAGAGTGAAAATTGATTATAGCATAATGTTTAAGTATATTAAGAAATGTAATTTTGAAAAAGATAATGTTATAAGTCTTTTACTTGTATAGCTTGAAAAAGTGTGATAAAATATATTGTTAGAAATGTGGAGGTGATTTTTGGTGAGAAAAATATGTCCTATATGTGATGGTAAGATTAGTGGAAAGTTTTGTAAAACCTGTAGACAGTTTGTTACACCAATAGAGATTAGTTCTAATTGTTATATTAATGAAAGGCATTCTGATAGTGATGTACCACATACTGATTGTGATTATCATAATGTCAAACCACAAAAAACTTATACGAATACAACATATAATACCAATTCAGCTAATACTAAAAAAAGTGGTTGTGGTCCTAAATTAGTTGTCGCACTTATATTTATTATTATGGTTTCATCCTGCTGTATAATACCGATAGTTAATGGATTTTTTGATGCAGCAAGCGAGGGCATAATTGACATAGGTAATGAAGAAGAAGTACAAACAGAAACTACTGCAACAATTGAGATGAAGGCATTGGAATATATTTATGAAGATGTAACTTTGAAAAAGCCAGAAGTGGATGAGTTTACTTCGGGTGGAGAAAAAATTGTAGTATATGGTGATGGTTATTTTATAGTTCAGGCTTATGAATATTATGGTGGCAGAGCAGATAGAATTGTTATAACAGAGAATTCACTATTATATACACCAGATATGATAGAAGCAATTGTGCTAGAAATTTTAGGAAGTAATATGGCTTTATCAGATGAACAGTTAAATCTTTTAAAGGGAAATATTAATAAGTTTTATGAGAACCCTGCTTTATGGAGTACAACAGAGAAAAAGATTACATATCACAATATTGTAGATGTTACATATTGTAAAAATGATGAGACATACGAGGTGGAAATAGAAATTGTTAAATAAAAATATATATGAGAGAAAAGTTAATTATTATGAAACAGATGCAATGGCTATTGTTCACCACTCTAACTATATAAGATGGTTTGAAGAAGCGAGAATGGATTTTTTCGAGAAAATGGATATGCCTTATAAGTTACTGGAAGATCAAGGTATTATAAGTCCGACTACTCAGGTTGAATGTAAATACAAATCTATGGTAAGATACGGTGATACTGTATTGATTAAGACAAATATTGAAGAATATAATGGAGCAAAGCTTACTTTAAGTTATGTTATAACTGATAAGCTTACCGGACAGACAAGAAGTGAAGGCCGCTCATGTCATTGCTTTTTAGATGGACAAGGCAGGTTTGTTTCGTTGAAGAAAACAAATCCAGATATTCATGAAGCTTTCGAAAAAAGTAAAAATATGTAGAAAAACTCTTGAATTTTACATAGTAAATTGTTAAAATAGATAAGATAGTATTTTTTATACTGGAAGGAAGGTTAGTATGAGACAGATAGCGTTATCAATTTTAGTGGATAATACTGCCGGTGTACTTAGTCGTGTTGCAGGTCTTTTTAGTAGAAGAGGTTACAATATTGACAGTCTTACGGTTGGTGTTACAGAAAACCCTAAATATTCAAGGATGACCGTAGTAGTTACAGGTGAGGAGGCAATTCTCGAACAGATTAAAAAGCAGCTTAATAAGCTTATTGATGTAAGAGAGATTATCGAATTACCTAAGGATGCTTCAGTTTGTCGTGAACTTATTTTAGTTAAGGTTTCAGCCACTGTAGAACAAAGAGCAGCAGTTATCGCTGTTGCGGATATATTTAGAGCAAAGGTAGTAGACGTATCAGTGGATGCACTTATGCTTGAACTTACAGGTAATCAGCAAAAATTAGCTGCATTTATCGAGTTATTAGATGGTTTTCAAATTACTGAACTTGCAAGAACAGGTATTACTGGCTTGACAAGAGGTGCAAGTAATTTAAAATAAATTTATAAGTTAATTTAGGAGGATGCTTAAAATGGCAAAAATTTATTATCAAGAGGATTGTAATCTTTCTTTATTAGATGGAAAGACAATCGCAGTTATTGGTTATGGTAGCCAAGGACATGCACACGCACTTAATGCTAAGGAATCAGGTGCTAACGTAATTATCGGTTTATATGAAGGCAGCAAGTCATGGGATAAGGCTGTAGCACAGGGATTTGATGTATACACAGCTTCAGAAGCTGCTAAGAGAGCTGATATCATTATGATTCTTATCAACGATGAGAAGCAGGCTAAGTTATATTATGAATCAATTGAGACAAACTTAGAGCCAGGTAACATGTTAATGTTCGCTCACGGTTTCTCAATTCACTTTGGTCAGATCAGACCTCCAAAGGATGTAGACGTTGTTATGATCGCTCCTAAGGGACCTGGTCACACAGTAAGAAGCCAGTATCAGGAAGGTAAGGGTGTTCCTTGTCTTATCGCTGTACATCAGGATGCTACAGGTAAGGCACATGATATGGGTCTTGCTTATGCACTTGCTATCGGTGGTGCAAGAGCTGGTGTTTTACAGACAACATTCCGTGAAGAAACAGAAACAGACCTTTTCGGTGAGCAGGCTGTATTATGTGGTGGTGTAACAGCTCTTATGAAGGCTGGTTTCGAAACATTAGTAGAAGCTGGTTATGAGCCAGAAAGTGCTTACTTTGAATGTATCCACGAAATGAAGCTTATCGTAGACTTAATTTTCCAGAGCGGTTTCGCAGGTATGAGATATTCAATCTCTAACACAGCTGAATATGGTGATTACTGCATCGGTAAGAGAATTATCACAGAAGAAACTAAGAAGGAAATGAAGAAGGTTCTTGAAGAGATTCAGAACGGTACATTTGCACGTAACTGGTTATTAGAAAACCAGGTTAACTGCCCTAACTTCTTAGCTACAAGAAGAAAAGAATCAGAACATCAATTAGAAAAAGTTGGTGCTGAACTTCGTAAGTTATATAGCTGGAATGATGAAAACAAGTTAATTAACAACTAATATACATAAAAGGGTCTCTTAAAAAGGGACCCTTTTTACGTGGTGATAAAACTTGACAATATATATATATATAATAAAAGTGTAACATTAAGGAATCTTTCTATGGGTATCAATGCTGATATTTGCCTTTATGGAAGGGTTGATTATTATGGCGAGCTAGATTTTTCTTCTGTTGTCGAACGTGTATATTATGGATAAAAGGAGTATTGGTATGAAAAAAAGTATTATTATCGTTAAGTGGCATCATATGTATTATATTAATAACAGTTAGCTTTAAAGGTCAGAATGTTTTTGGTTATAATAAGATTTTAGATAAGGACAAAGAGACTGTTGAAAACAGTGAAATTAAAGTATCACTTTATGAATGTGATGAGTATAGATTTTTAAAAAATATCGATTCTTATGATTCGATGTTGCTTTCTAAAGAACAGATGAAAGAACTTAACGAAAAAATTGAAGGCGTTAAATTTGTTCCGAACAAAACAAGTGTTACGGTAGAATTGTCTGATGGCGCAGGTGTAACAGTTTTACTTTTGGATATGAGTGAAAAAGCGGTAGAAGAGTTTGAAAAATAATGTATACACTAACAAAAGGGCTTCTGGGATTGAAGCCCTTTTAACGTTTTTAATATATTTCTTGAAATGAAAATGATAATATGGTATAGTAGTAAATTATAGGAATTTTATAGGAGGAAAGATTTATGGGAATGACTATGACTCAGAAAATCTTAGCAGCACACGCAGGCTTAGAAAGCGTTGTTGCAGGTCAGTTAATAGAAGCGGATTTAGATTTAGTATTAGGTAATGATATTACATCTCCGGTTGCTATTCATGAAATGGATAAGATGAAGGTAGAGACAGTATTTGACAAGGATAAGATTGCTCTTGTACCTGACCATTTTGTTCCAAATAAGGATATTAAATCAGCAGAACACTGCAAATGTGTAAGACAGTTTGCAATGAAGCATGACATCACTAACTACTTTGAGGTAGGTCAGATGGGTATTGAACATGCACTTTTACCTGAAAAAGGTTTAACAGTTGCAGGTGATGTTATTATCGGTGCTGATTCACATACATGTACATATGGTGCACTTGGTGCTTTTTCTACAGGTGTAGGCAGTACAGATATGGCTGCTGGTATGGCTACTGGTAAAGCTTGGTTTAAGGTGCCTTCAGCTATTAAGTTTGAATTAGTAGGAAAGCCAGCAAAATGGGTTAGCGGTAAGGATGTTATTTTACATATTATTGGTATGATTGGTGTTGATGGTGCATTATATAAATCAATGGAATTTGTTGGTGAAGGTATTGCTAACTTGAGCATGGATGACAGATTTACAATCGCTAATATGGCAATTGAAGCAGGTGGAAAGAATGGTATTTTCCCTGTTGATGATTTGGCTAAGGCATATATGGAAGAACATTCGAAGAGACCATATGTTGTGTACGAAGCTGATGAAGATGCAGAGTATGATGAGACATATGTAATTGATTTAAGCCAGTTAAAGCCAACAGTTGCATTTCCACATTTACCAGAGAATACAAAGACAGTTGATGAAGTTGGCGATATAAAGATTGACCAGGTTGTTATTGGCTCTTGTACAAATGGTAGAATTGACGATTTAAGAGTTGCAGCTAAGGTGTTAGAAGGCAGACAGGTGGCTAAGGGTATTAGAACAATTATTATTCCGGCTACTCAAAAGATTTATATGCAAGCTATTGAAGAAGGATTAGTGCAGACATTTATTAATGCGGGTGCAGTTGTAAGTATACCTACATGTGGACCATGTCTTGGTGGATATATGGGTATTTTGGCTCAGGGTGAGCGTTGCGTTTCAACAACTAACCGTAATTTCGTAGGTAGAATGGGTCATGTAGAATCAGAAATTTATCTTGCAAGCCCTGCAGTTGCTGCTGCAAGTGCTGTAACAGGTAAGATTTCATGCCCATGTGAATTAGGCTTATAATATATAGGAGCTAGGAGGATATTATGAAAGCAAATGGTAGAGTTTTTAAGTATAAAGATAATGTAGATACAGATGTTATTATTCCTGCAAGATATTTAAATTCATCAGATCCTGCGGAATTAGCATTACACTGTATGGAAGATATTGATAAAGATTTCGTGAAAAATGTAAAGAAGGGCGATATTATCGTTGCTGAAAAGAATTTTGGATGTGGTTCTTCAAGAGAGCATGCACCAATCGCAATTAAGGCTGCTGGTGTTAGCTGTGTAATTGCTGAAACATTTGCAAGAATCTTTTATCGTAATGCAATCAATATTGGTTTACCTATTATTGAATGTAAGGAAGCAAGTCAGGGAATTGAGGCTAATGATGAAGTAGAAGTGGATTTTGACAGTGGTATTATCTACAATAAGACAAAGGGTACACAGTTTAAAGGACAACCGTTCCCTGAATTTATGCAAAAGATAATTGCGGCCGAAGGGCTTGTTAATTATATAAACAATAAATAAAAGGAGGAAAGAGTGATGGTAGTAGTTACAACAGAAACAATCACAGGAAAAGATTTTGAAATGCTTACAATGGTAAAGGGTGCAACAGTACAGACAGTACATATGGGTAAGGACCTTTTAGCAGGATTTAAGACAATGGTAGGTGGCGAATTAAAGTCGTACACTGAAATGATGGACAATGCAAGAGCAATCGCAACTCAGAGAATGATAGCAGAAGCTGAAAAATTTGGTGCAGATGCAATCGTAGGAGTAAGATTTGCTTCAAGTGCAATTACACAGCAGGCGGCTGAAGTAATGGCATATGGTACAGCAGTTAAATTTATTTAATGTTAAATGATGAAGGATGTCTCGAATAAGGGACATCCTTTTATAATTCTCTAATCTTCTTAGATATTCTTATATTATTATATATACTGGCATACTGAATGGCTGAAAGGTTTGGGATGTAATTAGGTGTATAATTTTTATTTATTCCCTTTTCTCGTAATATATCAATTGCCTTGTTATATGCGATGGCAGCCTTTACTTCATCTGAATAGGTTCCTATTATATAATCACCGTTAATATGTATCTTGGCTTTATATACATAGAATCCTTTCTTTTCAATTCTATAAACACCATTATATTTATTGATAATTATTATGTTTTTGTATCGATAGTCGTTTGAATCGCCATTGGCAAATGTAAAGTCCCTTCCTTCGATGGCATAATTTTTAATACCGTAGCGGGAAAGGATATTAGTCTGCATACCGTAATCAGCAACGAACAGATAGCCGTTTCTTTGCATTATTTTGTGATTTGAATAGTAGAATAAATCATCTATATCAAAAAGCAGGCATTTGTCCTTTGTTAAATGATATTCAAAATAGTTCTTTTGCATATATATGGGCGTTTTTATATAGATATGATTGTCTCTGTAATTAATCAGCGTTACCCATTTTTCAAATGCTAAAATGGAATTATTAGGGTAATCATGAATGGAAACATCACTATATAAAATGTCTTTGCCAAGAAGATAAGCCTTATGAGCTTCTTCGCAAGTGTTATAGCTTCCTAAACTGATATGCTTATTAATATAGGTAATAGAAGCTCTGTAATATAGAGTTTTATCCTTTTTATAGGCTGTATATACGCCTTGTGGCAGATTCATACTTGTACTCCTTTTTAAAGATGTCTTAATAAGTATACAACAAAAAATGAAAAAGATAAATAAGTCTTCTTACATTCTCTTACATTTTTTTGTAATCTCAAATTTGAAAATAGCAAAAAAGAGGATTTTTTTATATGTTTTTTTAAGAAAATAATTAACATAACTAATAAAAAAATGGTTTCGCAAAATCAAAATAAACAAAAAAATGAATTTAAGTAAAGGGAAAAAGGCCTGTTTTTGTGAAAGGTGCACAAAAGGATGAAAAATAATTTGTAAAAAAAACACAGTGAAAAAAGACGGAAATGTCGAAGTTGCTTAAAATAAAACAAAAACATAATTTTTTGTTGACAATTATTTAAGAGCAAAATATAATCCAAAAGAATCAAAAAACCAGACTTAATAAGAAAGAGGAAGATTATGTTAAAAATTTGCTCATTTCTTCAAAAGCTAAATGGTGTGTTTGCATTTTTAGACAAGATGACTAAGAATATGTACAGAACTTGTGCATTAGTAGTGAGCGCAGGCGTTGTTATTGCAGCGGTATCATTTATGTCAACACATTTAGCTGGAGCCGGAAGAAACAATGTAAATGCAGCTAATGCATCCAATGTTTCACAAGGTGCGTTAGAAGAAGAAGGAAACGAAACAACAAACGACATGGGCTTACAGGTTGGGCTGATTGATGATTTGCTATTTGCAAATACAAATGATGAACTTATATCACAGATAGAGGATATGGGTGTAGTTCTATATGATGTATTCAGCGCTGACGGTAATAAGCTTATTGAAATCGGTGAGGTTAAAAAACCACAGCCATCAGCATCAGTAGAAACGAATAATAAGTATTTGTCAGCAGATAACGAAACTGCTACGGTAATTGAATTTTCTCAGGAAGATTATATTTACTTATTAAAGATAGTTGAAGCAGAAGCAGGAATCTGCGATATGAAGGGAAGAATTCTTGTAGCTAATGTTATTATTAACAGAGTTAAAGATAGAAGATTTCCTAATACACTTAAAGGTGTAATTACACAAAATGGAAATGGCGTATACCAGTTTACGCCGGTACAGACAGGTTCAATTAATAAATATACTGTAAAGAACTCTACAAAAGAAGCTGTAGATAGAGCTTTAGCAGGTGAAGATTATTCAAAGGGAGCATTATATTTTTGCTCTACTGCAAGTTATAATAAAGGTAACTGGATGAGAAGAAACTTAACAGAGTTATTATCTCATGATGGACATGTATTTTTTAGGTAATAATATAATAGTATGTGGTATAAAATGTGAAGAAACATTTTATACCACTTTTTATATAAAACTTGAAAAAAATGATGAAATTTGTAGAAATATGTGTTATAATACATTTCGTATGTTAAATTAATAAAGGAGGGAGAAATTATGGGAAGCATGGTAGCCCTTGCGGTAGTTTTAGGTATTATACTGATATTTGCAATAGCTATCTTGATTATATTTCTTGTTATTAGTAGCAAGATTAGGAAAACTGCAAGAGATATATGGGGAACTGATGATTTTAAGCAGATAGCAGAAGAGTCAGAGATGGAATATGCTAATACACCGAAGTCTGTCAATGCAATGACAGGAGTGCTACTACCTAGAATCAGCCGGGATTTTCCACATTTTAACTACGCCCAGATGAAGGATAAAGCAGAGAACATACTTTTAGCATATCTTGGAAGTATTACATCAGGCAATGTTAATCTTCCAGAAGGCTGTAGCGATGATTTAAAGGAAAAACTCAGACTTAAAATCGAACAAAATGAAAGTACAGGTTGCAAAGAATCTTATGCTAATACTAAGATACATAGAACGGAGATTGCAAGGTATGAAAAGAAAGCAGGTCTTGTAAGCATTACGTTTCAGACAGCTATGCAGGCTTTATATTCTAAGGTCAGAGGCGAAAGACTGTTGGATGGTCATAGGACTTTGCATACACAGCTAAGATACAATGTCGAGGTTGTATATGTACAGGATAAAGATAAAGTTACTTCATATGGAAGTGGCGGTTTAGGACTTAATTGTCCGTCGTGTGGTGCACCTATTAAGAATTTGGGTGTAAAATTTTGTGAATACTGCGGCAGCGGCATAGTTGAATACAATATGTCGGTGTGGGTATTTAATGATATAACTAATATGAATAATTAGAAAGCGAGGAACTTAATATGGGTTTAATTAAAGCAGTTGGAAACAGTTTAAGTAAGGTTTTAGCTGATTCATGGAGAGAGTTTTTCTCTTGTGATGCTATGGAATCAGATGTTCTTGTAACAAAAGCTAACAAGGTTATAGGAAAAGGAAGTTCAAACACAAAGGGTACTGACAATGTTATTTCTAACGGTTCTATAATAGCTGTTGCGGATGGTCAGTGTATGATTATTGTAGACAATGGTAAGGTTGCAGAAATTTGTGCTGAACCAGGTGAGTTTGTATATGATTCATCTACAGAACCTTCGTTATTTTATGGCGGATTAGGAAAGGGAATAGTTGGTTCGTTCGCAAGCTGGGGTCAGAGAATTACATTTGGTGGCCAGGCTGGTAAGGACCAGAGAGTGTATTATATCAATACTAAAGAGATTATGAGCAACAAGTATGGTACACCTGCACCTGTTCCTTTTAGAGTTGTAGATCAGAGAATTAACCTTGATATTGATATATCAGTTCGCTGTCATGGTGAATACTCATATCAGATTGTAGACCCTATATTATTCTATACAAATGTATGTGGTAATGTAGCTGATGAATATAGAAGAGATAAGATTGATGCACAGTTAAAGAGTGAATTACTTACAGCACTTCAGCCAGCGTTTGCAAAAATTTCAGCTTTAGGTGTTCGTTATTATGAATTACCTGGTCATACTTTAGAGATGGCAGATGCTTTAAATGAAGTATTATCTGCAAAGTGGGCTGAAAAGAGAGGTATTAAGATTAAAGAGTTTGGTATCTCTTCAGTTAAGGCTTCAGAAGAAGATGAAGAAAGAATTAAGCAGGCACAAGAAAATGCTATGTACATGAATCCTGCATATGCAGCTGGTTATCTTGCTAAACAGCAAGGTCAGGCTATGGTTGACGCAGCTAATAACAGTGGCGGTTCAATGATGGGTCTTATGGGTATGAACATGGCATCAGCGTTGAATGGTGGTACAGGAACAGCTCAGGGCATTGGAAATATGTATGCTATGGGAATGCAGCAACAACAGCAACAGCAACAGGCAGTACCAACACCAGCGGCTCCAGCAGCTCCTATGGCAGAAGCACCAGCTAATGGCTGGACATGTGCATGCGGTACAGTTAATACAGCTAATTTCTGCTCAGAATGTGGTGCTAAAAAGCCTGTAGATGGCTGGACATGTGCATGTGGTGCAGTTAATAAAGGTAAGTTCTGTCCAGAGTGTGGAGCTAAAAAACCTGCAGGTGCATTATTGTACAAGTGCGACAAGTGTGGTTGGGAGCCAGAAGACCCAACAAAGCCACCTAAGTTCTGTCCGGAATGTGGCGACGCATTTGATGAAAATGATACAAAATAATAAAAGAGATAAAAGGAATTTGTGGCATAGCTGCAAATTCCTTGTTACCTATATAAGCAATTGGTGATTTTGAAAGAGGATGGGTGAAATGGAAGAAAATTTATTGAAATATCAGTGTCCATGTTGTAATGCACCGCTACAGTTTGATGCTATTTCTCAAAAGGTAAAATGTTTTGCATGTAACAATGAGTTTGAAAAATCTGTTTTAGAGGAATATAGAATAGCCTTAGAGGATATGGATACACAGCCGGAGATAGACTGGACAGAAGTAACTATGCAGGATATGGTTCCTATGGAAGAACAAAAGGGATATATTTGTCAGTCCTGTGGAGCTGAGATAGTGGCAGATGCCAATACATCAGCTACAGAATGTTTATATTGTGGCAATCCGGTAGTATTGCCAAAGCAGGTTAGTGGTATGTTTCAGCCGGATTATATTGTTCCTTTTAAGTTAGATAAGGAAACTGCTAAAAAAAGATTGATGAATTTCTACAAAGGTAAGTATTTATTGCCAAAAGAATTTAAGGATTCTAACAGAATAGAACATATGCAGGGAATGTATGTGCCTTTTTGGCTTTTTGACTGCAATAGTAGCGGAACGGTTAACTATATGGGAACACGTTCTTCTTCATGGAGTGATGCTAAAAATATATATACAAAAACAAGCTATTATTCATTGTTAAGAAGTGGAAGCATTAATTTTAACCGTGTACCGGTGGATGCCTCATCTAAGATGGAAGATGAATATATGGATGGTGTAGAACCATTTGACTATAGGGAAATGAAACCATTCGACACTATGTATATGGCAGGTTACTTTGCAGATAAGTTTGATGTAACTGTAGATGACACCAAAGAAAGAATTCAGCTTCGTGTTGAAAATTCGTTAAAGGATCAGTTAAGAACAACAGTTGTAGGCTATAATGGAGTTACAGTTAAACAGGCTAATGTTTCTATGCATATGAAGGATGTAAGATATGCACTTATGCCGGTTTGGGTTCTTAATACAAAATATAATGGTGAAAATTATAAATTTATAATGAATGGTCAGACTGGAAAGGTAGCAGGAAAGCTGCCTA
The DNA here is from genome assembly GCA_045543455.1 of Lachnospiraceae bacterium. Taxonomy (GTDB): domain Bacteria; phylum Bacillota; class Clostridia; order Lachnospirales; family Lachnospiraceae; genus SIG291. Next base: position 13,029 of record JAZQMK010000060.1, on the reverse strand, counting down.
TTGATAAAAAGAAGATGTGGCTTACGGCCATAGGAGAATTTGTTGGACTTACAGTTGCTTTGTCCGCATTTTTCCTATTGTTTTTTTAAGGGGGAGGTAAAGTATGAAAAAGATATATTTATTATTAATAATGTGTATATGCATGCTTGTTACTCCTGTTAAAGTAAGCGGATATGAAGCAGGAATTGAGAGCAGTGATGTTGTTACTGATAGAGCACAGTTACTTGCAGATACTCAGGAAGAAATGCTTAGAAATAGAATAAACAGCATATATAACAAATATGATATCCAAATAGTAATTGTAACTACTAACAGCCTGTATGGTAAATCATGTGAAGCTTTTACAGATGATTATTATGATTATAATGGCTTTGCAGAAGACGGAATATGTATTATGCGTAATCCGACAAGTAAAGATTTGTATATTTCAACAAGTGGCGAAGGTATTGATATTTTAAATGATGATGCTATTGATTTTGTGCTTGATTCGATGGTGCCATTAGTAAAAGGTGAACGTTTTTATGATGCCTGTGATGATGCACTTGACAGGATTGAAAATTATATTGCTGATTATAATGGTGAAAGTGTAGATGTAGAATATCCTGGTATGTCATCTTATAAAAGTGCAGAGTCAAAAAAAGATAATTTTATGCTTGTATTAATGGCTATGGGTATATCTTTGGCTATAACAATTATAACAATTGCAACACTTCGTTCAAATATGAATACTGCCGTTAAACAGACAAGAAGTGATAATTATGCAGATAGAAACAGCTTTGTTGTATCAAAATCAAGTGATATTTATTTATACAGCAGAGTGGCGGTAGTGCCAAAGGCTCAGACTAATTCAGGTTCTAGAGGTGGCAGCAGTGTACATAGAGGTTCATCAGGAAGAAGTCACGGTGGTGGAGGCAGAAAATGCTAAAAACTCTTGTATACAATAAAAAAGTGTGTTATAATCGCAAAAGAATTTATTAAATACATTGGAGGCATATATGAGTTTATTATATAAAAGTACTAGAGACTCAGAAGTTAAGGTTACAGCTTCACAGGCTATTTTAAAAGGCCTTGCTGATGATGGTGGTTTGTTTGTGCCAGAGACTATCCCAGCACTTGAGGTTAGTTTGAAGGATTTGGCTAATATGTCATATGCAGAGGTTGCATATGAAGTTATGAAGCTTTTCTTAACAGATTTTACAGAAGAAGAATTAAAGAATTGTATAAACAGAGCGTATGATTCAAAGTTTGATACAGATGAGATTGCACCGCTTGTTAAGGCTGATGGCGCATATTATCTTGAGTTATTCCATGGTGCAACTATTGCATTTAAGGATATGGCATTATCAATTTTGCCACATTTATTAACAACATCAGCTAAGAAGAATAATGTTAAAAATGATATAGTTATTCTTACAGCTACATCAGGTGATACAGGTAAGGCTGCTTTGGCAGGTTTTGCAGATGTAGAAGGTACTAAAATTATTGTATTCTATCCAAAGGATGGCGTTAGTCCAATTCAGGAAAAGCAGATGGTTACACAAAAGGGTAACAATACATATGTAGTTGCAATTAAGGGTAATTTTGATGATGCTCAGACTGGCGTTAAGAACATTTTTGGCGATAAGGAATTTGCAAAGCTTATGGATGATAATGGCTTCCAATTCTCATCAGCGAACTCAATAAACATTGGCAGATTAGTTCCACAGATAGTATATTATGTATATTCATATGCTAAATTACTTCAAAATGAAGAAATTAGCGAGGGCGAAGAGATTAACGTAGTAGTTCCAACTGGTAACTTTGGTAATATTTTAGCAGCATTTTATGCTAAGAATATGGGTCTTCCAATTAAGAAACTTGTATGTGCATCTAATGATAATAAAGTATTATATGATTTCTTTACAACAGGTGAATATAACCGTAACCGTGAATTTATTTTAACAAGTTCACCATCAATGGATATACTTATTTCAAGTAACCTTGAGAGACTTATTTATCGTATTTGCGATGCTGATTCGGCTAAGAATAAAGAACTTATGACATCTTTATCTAAGGAAGGTAAATACGAGATTACAGATGCTATGAAGGCACAACTTGCAGATTTTTATGGTAATTATGCAACAGAGGCTGAGACTGCAAAGGTAATCAAAGAAATTTATGAATCAACAGGATATATTATTGATACACATACAGCAGTTGCGGCAGTTGCTTATAAGAAGTTTGTAGCAGATACTAATGATACAACTAAGACAGTTATTGCTTCAACAGCAAGTCCATATAAGTTTACAAGAAGTGTTATGAACGCAATTGATACTAAATATGACAGTATGAGTGATTTTGAATTAGTTGATGAATTATCAAGAATTTCAAATGTGACTGTTCCTAATGCAATCGAAGAGATTAGAACAGCACCGGTACTTCATAATACAGTATGTGAAGTGAATGAGATGAAGGATACAGTAAAGAATATTTTAGGTATTAATTAATAACGTAAAGATTAGAAGAACAACTTTTTAGTGTTCTTCTAATTTTGTATGTATAAGAAATATGAAGGATAAAAATATAGGGAAAAAGCATTTTGCTTGACTGAAAACACAAGATATATTAAAATAAAATGTAATGTTTGGCAAAAAAACACAATATATTGTGAATGGGTTTGGAGGTAACTAAATGGCTACTGATAATAAGAATTATGATGCGACCAGTATATCCATATTAGAGGGCTTAGAAGCTGTAAGAAAGCGTCCGGGTATGTATATTGGCAGTGTTTCAACTAAGGGTCTTAATCATTTAATATATGAAATTGCAGATAATTCAGTTGATGAACATTTAGCAGGATATTGTAACGAGATTAATGTTACACTTAATGCAGATGGGACTGCTACAATTAAAGATAATGGACGAGGTATACCTATAGGTATACATCCAAAGGCTGGTATTCCGGCAGTAGAGGTTGTTTTTACAGTATTGCATGCAGGTGGAAAATTTGGTGATGGCGGATATAAGATATCCGGCGGTTTACACGGTGTTGGTGCTTCTGTTGTAAATGCTCTTTCAGAGTGGTTAGAAGTTATTATTAAAATTGACGGCAATGTATATAAGCAAAGATACGAGCGTGGTAAGGTTATGTATCCGCTTCAGCAGATAGGTACCTGTCGCAAGAATGATACAGGTACAACAGTAACATTTTTACCTGATGGAGAAATATTTGAAAAGACCAAATTTAATGCGGATGCAGTTAAGTCAAGACTTCATGAGACAGCTTATCTTAATCCGGGTCTTATGATTACATTTGAAGATAAGAGAATTGGTGAAGAAAAGCAGGTATACAACGAGCCGGAAGGAATTAAGGCTTATGTAAAAGAACTTAATTCAGGTAAAGATAATGTATGTGATGTAGTATACTTTAAACGAATGGTTGATGGTATTGAAGCAGAGGTAGCATTTCAGTATATAGATGAGTTCCAGGAAAATATTTTGGGCTTTTGTAACAATATTTATACTCAGGAGGGTGGAACACATCTTACTGGATTTAAGTCGAAATTTACCATGGTTATTAATCAGTATGCAAAGGAATTAGGTATACTTAAGGATAAGGATGCTAATTTTACAGGTAGTGATGTAAGAAATGGTATGACTGCCATTGTGGCTGTAAAACATCCGGAGCCACGTTTTGAAGGTCAGACTAAAACCAAGCTTGACAATCAGGATGCCGGTAAAGTAATTGCTGAAATTACAGGAGAAGAACTTGAAAGATTCTTTGACAAGAATCTTGATACTTTAAAAAATGTTATTGCATGTGCAGAAAAATCAGCAAAGATTCGTAAGGCAGAAGAAAAGGCTAAGACTAACCTTTTAACAAAGCCTAAGTTTTCATGTGATTCTAATGGTAAATTAGCTAACTGTGAAAGTCGTAATCCTTCGGAGTGTGAAGTTTTCATAGTGGAAGGTGATTCTGCGGGTGGTTCTGCAAAGACTGCACGTAATAGAAAAACACAGGCTATACTTCCGATTAGAGGTAAGATTTTAAATGTTGAAAAGGCATCTATTGACAAGGTATTAGCCAATGCTGAAATTAAAACTATGATTAATTCTTTTGGATGTGGTTTTTCAGAAGGTTATGGTAATGATTTTGATATATCAAAGCTTAAATATGATAAGATTATTATTATGACAGATGCGGATGTTGACGGTGCTCACATTTCAACCTTGTTATTAACCTTTTTCTATAGATTTATGCCACAGCTTATTCAGGAAGGTCATGTATATCTTGCTACACCGCCATTATATAAAGTAGTTCCTAAAAAGGGGGAAGGCGAGTATTTATATGATGACAAGGCATTGGAAAAGTATAGAAAAACTCATTCGGAAAGCTTTACTTTACAAAGATTTAAAGGTCTTGGTGAAATGGATGCGGAACAGCTTTGGGAAACAACACTTAATCCACAAACCCGTGTATTAAAGCAGATAGAGATAGAAGATGCAAGAATGGCTGCAGAGATTACATCATTACTTATGGGAACTGATGTACCTCCAAGAAGGGCATTTATTTATGAGCATGCCCAGGATGCAGAGCTTGATATATAAAATTGGGAAGGGAGAAATGTTATGGCAGAACAGATTTTAAAAAGTGAATATTCGGAAGTAATGCAAAAATCATTTATTGATTATTCTATGAGTGTTATAACTTCAAGAGCTCTTCCTGATGTAAGAGATGGTTTAAAACCAGTACAAAGAAGAGTTTTATATGCTATGGATCAGCTTGGACTTAACTATGACAAGCCACATAGAAAATCAGCTCGTATTGTTGGTGATACTATGGGTAAATACCATCCACATGGTGATAGCTCAATATATGAGACCTTGGTTGTGCTAGAGCAGGATTTCAAAAAAGGAATGGCTTTAGTTGACGGACATGGTAACTTTGGTTCTATTGAAGGTGACGGAGCTGCGGCTATGCGTTATACAGAAGCTAAGTTAAAGAAGTTTACTCAAGAAGTATATTTGGCTGATCTTGATAAAAATGTAGTAGATTTTGTGCCAAATTTCGAAGAAACAGAAAAAGAGCCTGTAGTACTTCCAGTAAGAGTACCTAATCTTTTGATAAATGGTGCAGAAGGTATTGCAGTTGGTATGACCACAAACATTCCTACGCATAATTTAGCAGAAGTAATAGATGCAACAATTGCATATATGGACAATGAAGAGATAACAACTGCAGAGCTTATGGAATATGTTATAGGTCCGGATTTTCCAACCGGTGGTATTGTTGTTAATAAAAGCGAACTTTTAGACATTTACGAAAATGGTATGGGTAAAATAAAGGTTCGTGGTAAAGTGGAATTTGAGCCGGGTGGGAAGAAAGATAAGGACAAGCTGGTTATTACAGAAATTCCTTATACTATGATAGGGGCCAATATCGGTAAATTTCAATCAGATGTAGTAGATTTGATTGAGAGTAAGAAGATACAGGATATTGTGGATGTATCCAATGAATCGTCTAAAGAAGGCATTAGAATTGTTCTTGAATTAAAGAAAAATGCGGACGTTGAAAAGCTTAAAAATATTTTATATAAGAAAACAAAGCTTGAGGATACATTTGGTGTAAATATGCTTGCCATAGTTGAAGGAAGACCGGAAATATTGGGTATTAAAAGCATTATTAAACATCATGTTGATTTTCAGTATGAGCTTGCAACAAGAAAATATACAACCTTGCTTAATAAGGAATTGGATAATAAAGAGGTTAAAGAAGGTCTTATTGAGGCTTGCAATATAATTGATTTAATAATTGAAATTCTTAGAGGAAGTAAAAATCTTAAGCAGGCAAAGGCATGTCTTACACAAGGCGATACTAGTGATATTAAGTTTAAATCACCTGTTGCAAAGCTTCAGGCATCAACACTTAGATTTACTGAAAGACAGGCAACTGCTATTCTGGAATTAAGATTATATAAGCTGATTGGTTTAGAGATTGAGCAATTACAAAAAGAATATGCTGATACAATTGCTAAAATTGCAGAATACAAAAATATCCTTAATAGCAGAAAGTCAATGGCTCGTGTTATTAAAAAGGACTTAGAGAAAATTAAAAAGGAATATGCAGTTGAGAGAAAAACGCAAATTATTGATGCGGAAGCTGTTGTTATAGAGGAAGTTAAGCTTGTAGAACAGGAAGTTGTATTCCTTATGGATAGATTTGGATATGCCAAGACAATTGATACATCAGCATTTGAACGTAATAAGGAAGCTGTATTTGCAGAAAATAAATATGTGTTTAACTGTATGAATACAGATAGAATAAGCATTTTTACAGATGCGGGTAATTTGCATCAGTTAAAGGTTAGAGATTTACCATTTACAAAGTTTAGAGATAAAGGAATACCTATTGATAATTTGAGTAATTATGATAGTTCAAAGGAAAATATAATTTATCTTACAACCTCAGATAATTTAAAAGCTAATAAGTTGTTATTTATTACGGAAATGGGTATGATGAAGATAGTTGATACTGAAGAATTTGATGTAATAAAAAAGACAGTTGCAGCTACTAAGCTTAGTGATGATGATAAAGTATTTGGTATTTATAAAATTGTAAATATGGAAAATGTAATAGTTATACAGACAACAGCTGGCAGATTCTTAAAATTCCCGATAGAAGAGATTCCGGAAAAGAAAAAGAATGCAGTTGGTGTACGTGGTATCAAATTAGATAAGGGGGCTAAGGTGGATGATGTATATATTATTTCACCAGGCTCGGACATAACTATTGAATATGCAGGTAAAGAGATTTCCTTTAAACAGATGAAATTAGGACATCGAGATCAGACAGGAGTGAAGAAGTAAAAAAGTCGCCATATGGCGACTTTTTTATAGTTTATATAGAATTCATTACATTTTCGTATGTATATTTGTGAGCATCATCAGAAGATAGAATATTGACAAATGAAGCTCTGTTATTATTGTTTGCTCCAGGCCCCTTTGAATTGTATTCTGCAAAAAATACCGTCTCTCTAGCTTCAGTTTTATTCCAGTCATGGAAACCTTCAGCGTGAATATGAGCTCCTAAATGACAGTTTAACAATACGGTCTTGGCAAAATTGCGCCATGGACGGCCTAAGTAAACTGTATTATCAGGGCAATTGCTTGTAAATGTGCAATTGTTAAATACATAACCGTAAGTCTGACCTTTAGGAGTTGAAGGGGCTACAACATATCCATTGATATTCATATTTTTTGAAAGTGAATGGATGGTGCAGTTGTCAAAATAAGCAGTGGCACTTCCGAAAATAAAATCTACATCACCTTCAATGTAGCAATTCTTGTATGTATGTCTTCCGTTTTTTCTAAGTGCATTTTGTGTAGGCCCGATAAAGCCGCCTGGTTGAATCTCTTTTGGTGGAAGTGGACCTGTAAATAAAGTGTCTTGATGTCCTAGCATTTTGCAGTTTTCAAAATATATATTATCACCCTCGTTATAAACTGCAATTGCCTGATCAACATCTGACCCAAAACCAGAACTGTTGACAAAGCTTATATTTTTAACAGTGATATTGTCAGCATTTGCTAAAAATGTATAAGTTCTAAAAGTACCAAGTCTACTACCGTCAGTATGTGGCATACTGGCATGGTAGCCCATAGATATAATTGTATTTTCCACATCTTCGCCTATAAGGGTAATATTTGATTGTAAGACACTAACTCGTTCGTTATAAGTTCCGTTTTTGATATAAATAGTGGCAGGGGTTGTATCAACAGAGGCGAGTGCTTCTGAGATGCTTTCGTAATCACCTGTGCCGTCTTTAGCTACAGTAATCATAATATTTCCAATGGCCTCCCTAATTTTCTATATTTTCAAGTACAAATATTATAACACATATTGAAAAAAAAGTAATACAGATATAGAAAATTATAGAAAAATGAGTTATAATCGTTGTTATTACAGATTTAAGGAAGGTAACTATGTTAGAATTAAAAGAAAATGTACTTGATGTAGATACATATTTGGCATTAAGAAAGAAAGTACAATGGAAACAGTTGTCCTTAAGACAGGCTAATATGGCGGTTCATAACTGTATATATTCAGTTGTGGCATATTCTGATGGCAAACCTGTTGGAATGGGCAGACTTGTTGGAGATGGAGCTGTTATAGTTTATGTTCAGGACTTAGTGGTGGTGCCAGAGGCACAACATATGGGTGTAGGCTCAGCTATTTTAGGAAAATTAAAAGAACATGCCTTAGAGTTAAAAGAAGACGGAACTACACTTATGTTTTGCCTTATGTGCGCAAAAGGGCGTGAAGGCTTTTATGAAAAGCATGGATTTATTGCAAGACCTACAGATGCATTAGGTCCTGGAATGATACAATATTTACAATAGGGGATAAAATGAAGGAAAAGATTAATAAATTATTAGATAGGAATTTGGAATTAATATTAACGCTGATAGCAATTGCGGTTGGAATTATATTTATTTTAGCAGGTATTGGAATAATGCTAAAGGATAATAAAACTGTTAATATTTTTGATGTAAATAAAAATGAATTAAAAGACGGTATATATGTAAAGGGACATATCGGCAGTCTGGTTAAATCAAGCGAGGAAACCAAAGAAGATAGGTGCTTGATTACCAATGTGGATACAGAAGATGGAAGTTTTGATGTATATAATATGCCTTTTGGCGATACATATATTACACTTATGTTAAATGAGTTTGATAATCCTTATACAGATTATATAGAACCTAAAAGTTATGATGAAAGCATGTATATATATGGTGTTATAAGAGAGGTAGATACGACTTATTTGAATTTTAGAGATTGGGAAATTGATAGAGAAATGTATCCTAACTATGATAATAGAATTCAAGGTTATGCTATAATTCAGATGGAAGAGTACAATTCCAGTCCGTATATATTAAGAGGTGCAGTACTTATTATAGTTTCTCTGTTAATATATATAGTGTACAAAGAGTATTTTTGTGACACTTATAAATATAAAAAAAGAAAAGAGTATGTTGTTGATAAGACGCTTATAAAAGAGGATAAAGAAACCATAACTAAAAAGGTTTTAGCATATCGCCGTTCAAATAATCTTGAAGCGGAACTTGAACTAGAAAGGCTTCATTTTAATAATCTTTGTAAAAGAAGAGATGAAAATAGAAAAATAATACCGTTACTATTTTTATTGTATGGAATACAGTATTTAATACTGTGGGGCATAATAGTAAATATTATGTTTTTACCGGTTCTATTTTATATAATACAAATATGTTTAGGGCTTGTAATAATAAAATTTCTTTGGATATGGTTTATTAATTCGGATACACCTACAGCTGTGAAGCTTGCAAAGAAATTTGATTTGAAAACAGATTACTTTGAAATGATAATATGTCTTAAGGATATCGATAAAATGGAGGCTGTGTTATTAGAAAGAATTGAAAAAGAAGAGATAGAAGGAAAATAGCAAATTTTGCTATTTTTTTTCTTGACAAATATATTGCAGTGCGATATACTTATATCGTACTACGATATATCGAAGTGAAATATAGCGAGGTGATTATATGAATTCACATATTAAAAAAGTTTACGTACCTATGACGGAAACAGGGTTTTACATTCTTTTATGTCTAAAAGAACCAAACCATGGATATGGTATTGTGCAAAGGGTTGAAAATATGACAGAAGGCGAGATTAGATTAAGCCCAGGCACTATGTATGGAAGTTTGTCTAAGATGGAAAAGGATGGTCTTATAGAGTTTGTAAGAGAAGAGGATAAGCGTAAGATTTATCAGATTACAGCGTTGGGTACGCAGGTTTTAGATTTAGAGCTAAAGCGTATAGAAAGATTGTATAAAAATGCGAAAGAAGGAAGATAGTATGGGTGCTACTAAAAAAGAGTTTAAGTATTTTACAATATTAGACCATGAAAAAGAAGAAGAATATTTACGCGAAATGCATAAGCATGGTTGGAAGTTAGTTAGAGTAACAGGTCTTGGCTCATATCATTTTGATGAATGTGAGCCAGAAGATGTGGTTTATCAATTGGATTATAATAAAAAAGGGCTTTCTAATAAGAGTGAATATATAAAGATGTTTGAAGACTGTGGTTGGGAGCATATGTTTGAATTCTTCGGATATAGTTATTTCCGTAAAGAGGCAAAGGATATGAAAGCAGAAGAAGAGATATTTAACGATAACCAATCTAAAAAGGATATGTTATATAGAGTGTTTTTAGGAAGAATTATTCCATTATTAGCTATATTTTTCTTGGGTTTGATACCGGGATATATACGAATATTGAATGATGGACAGGACCAGAGCCTAATTATAGCTTATTCGATACTTATTGGGGTATATGTGCTGATATTTATAGCATTTATGATAAAATATATGAAGCTTAAAAGATTAGCTAAAGTCAATTAGGAATATGTGTCGGAGCTACATATTCTGATTATCGCAGTGCCAAATTTCAGATTTGGCACGCGAACTACGCATAAGACTTGTTGGGACAAGTCTTTATGCTCCGAGAAAAGAGGTAATATGAACGACAAGATGATTTCAACAAAGGAACTTGAGATTACATTTGGCGATAAGAAGGTTCTTGATAACATTACTTTTGAGGTGTCAAAAAATGAAATTTTTGGTTTCTTAGGACCAAGTGGTGCTGGTAAGACTACCACAATTAAAATTCTTACTAAGCAGCTTATACCAGGCTCAGGAGAGTGTTTTGTAAATGCTAATATTGATGAAATAGGCATTTTGAGTGATAACAGCGGAGCGTATGAAAGATTAAGTGTATACAGAAATCTTTGCTTTTTTGCTGAATTGGCTAAAGTAGATAAGCAAAACGTAGAAGACATTTTAAAGAAGGTAAAGCTCTGGGAAAATAAGGATAAAAAGGTAAAGGATTTATCAAAGGGTATGAAGCAAAGACTTTTGCTTGCCTGTGCAGTTGTTAACAGTCCAAAGCTTTTATTTCTTGATGAGCCAACAGCGGCTCTAGACCCTGCAACAACAGAAGAAATACATAAAATGCTGTGGGATTTAAGAGATAATGGCACAACAATATTTTTAACAACACATAACATGGAAGAAGCAGATAAAATGTGTGATAGGGTAGCCTTTTTAAATAAAGGACAAATTGTTGAAATGGGCAATCCAGAGGACTTGAAATTAAAATATGCAAATAACGAAGTAGAGATATTATTTGAAGATGGTACAAATATTGTAACTACAAAGGATACAAATGCAATTGCTGCTGAATTACAGAAAAATTCGTCTAAGCAGGTGCGTTCAATTCATTCTAAGGAATCGAATTTAGCGGAAATATTCTTAAGCTTGACAGGGAGGGAATTGAAATAATGAGAATGTATAAAGTAAAAGCTTTATTTAAGCTTGGAATTGAAGATTTGACAAAAAATATGAGCGTATTTATTTATGTTATATTTCCTCTGATTTTTGCAATGTTATATGGCGGAATAGATATGGGAATGAGTAAAGAGGCTTTATATGCATTTTGTATGCTGATGAACCTTGCAATGATTCCAGTAGCTTTAATGGGAACCATCGTTGCAGAAGAAAAGGAAAAAAATACCCTAAGAACTCTTATGTTAAATGATGTAAAGGCATCGGAGATAATGTTTGCAAAGTCCCTTATTTGTATGATGTTTGTGGTACTTAACAACATTCTCATATTTATAATAATTGGTGTTTCAATGAAGCAATTTGCCCTATATCAGTTAGTGGCACTGTTTGTAAGTTTAGCGATTATATTGTTTGGTGGCGTGGTTGGTATCTTAGCGAAAAATCAAATGTCAGCAGGCCTTTTATCAATGCCATTTATGGTGATATTATTAGCACCGGTGTTTATAGAAATGTTTGACAACAAGATTGCAACAAAGATTTCAGAATGGTTGCCAACAGATGCAATGATGAAAATATTTGACAGCATTACTAAAAGTAAGGCAAGCTTTGATGGCGTTGGAATGCCAATTATTGTAATTGCTGTTTGGATGGTGGTTAGCATAATTGCGTTTAATGTGGCATTTAAAAAGGTTGGGGTGGATAATTAAAAAATAATATGGCGAAATAGAGAATAAACTTTGAATTTGACGGAGATTAGATATGCTTGAAAAGATGGCTGATTTTTTTGAAAATAGATTAGATGGATACGATGAACACATGATGACCAGTATTGAAGCAGCAGACGAGTTCTATCCCTTTACGGCGAAGCAGTTGCTGACTGCCGAAAACTGCAATACACTTGATTTGGGGTGTGGCACAGGATTGGAGTTAGAAGAATACTATCTGCTAAATCCGTCCGCAAAGGTAACGGGTGTCGATTTGTCGCAAGGAATGTTGTCGGCTCTAAAAAAGAAATTTGCCGACAAAGACATCACTTTGATTTGCGATTCCTATTTTGATGTACCTTTTGGTGTTTCCTTGTTTGATTGTGCGGTATCGGTGGAGAGTTTACACCATTTCACAAAGGAAGAAAAAGTGCCTTTATATGCCAAATTACATAGGGCATTGAAAGATGGTGGATATTTTGTGCTGACGGACTACTTCTCTTTGTCTGATGAGGAGGAACAGATGCACCGACAAAACTTGATTGCATTGAAAGCAGAGCAAGGAATTGCCGATGATGTTTACCATTACGACACGCCCCTTACTGTAAAACACGAAACAGAAGCACTTCTGGAAGCAGGCTTTTCTTGTGTTGAGGTGCTGAAGAATTGGGGAGCGACCTATACAATAAAAGCAGTTAAGTAAATTTCAGTTAGTAGGTGTATCGCCATACCGACAGGTTCGCAAGACAAGCTTGCTCACTGTCGCGGCGTTCGCCGTATGCATCTTCGCTCGAATGCGCCTGCCTGTGTGCAAGCACCCGGCAGTCACCTTCGGCTCATCTGCGCATGGCTCATTGCTACGCGCAAAATTTCAGTAAGCCGGTGTGTTTAACTGAGGGACAAATTGAATTTGCACTTTTGTTAATCCTGCCGAAAGGCTTGATTATAAATATTACATTT
>JAZQMK010000059.1:0-32286 GCA_045543455.1 Lachnospiraceae bacterium | reverse complement strand
ATTTTAAATATCTTTTTCATGCCCATAAATACTGTTAATGAACCTAGAACTTGAGCAATACAATAACCTAAAAATTCTTTTCCTTTCAATTTTCCATTTAAAAAATATGCAAAAGATACCGCTGGATTAAAATGCGCACCTGTTTTCTTTGCAAAGCAATAATAAATAAGTACATAACTAAGGCCCAATGCAACAGGCGTAAAATATCTTGAAAATATTTGTTCTTGTAAATCCGAACTTAATCCCACACTTCTTCTATATATCAGCATAACCATATATCCAAACAGAAGAAAAATCACTGTTCCTATGTATTCTATTAAATATTTTTTATTCTTCATTTTTAACCCCTCCATTTCTTATCTTTTCTATTATCCTATGTACTACTGCCACTAAAACAGCTCCTATAATAGGTCCAACAATAAATATCCATAAATGCTTCAAATTATCAGCAGAGCTTACCATCTTTGCCTGACAATTTAATATTGCACTGGCTACACTTTTAGCAGGGTTAACCGACATAATATTAAAAAATGTATCCATAAGATATATCATTGCCAATGCCGCTCCTATAAATATGCTCCTTGTCTGCTCCATATATTTATATGCATATAATACAAACACAATAAATATGGCACCTAAAAATATTTCTAATAATAATGCCATTTGCCAACTACTTTGATACTTTGCCAAAGTATCAGCTAAAGCACTAGAATGACTTGAGTGCATACATTCGCAGGTCCAATCTGTTGTTCCATCATATAATCCAGCATAATCAAGTCTAAATTTACATATAAGTAAAAGACCTAATAATGCTCCAATTAGTTGCGCTATTATATTTGTAAGTGCTTTTAAAAACGATATTTTCTTATCAATCCATAAGGCTATTGAAACTATCGGATTAAGATGTACATCAGTTATATTTTCAAAAATATGATATAGACATATATATACAATTGCACATATAATACTTACAGCTATTGCAGAAGTTATAGAATCAAAATTAGTTATAACTAATGCAATAGAACTATAATAGTGAAACTGCATTATAAAATTGGCTGTTAATACCATAAATATAAACATTGCCACACATTCCGTAATAAAAGCTTTTACAACATTTTTCTTTTTTACCGAACAAATAAATAACTTATATACTACAGAAGCTAATATCGCACCAATAAATGGCATCACTATAAATATCCATATATTCTCTGGCTGGTACATTGTACCATTTATAAGATTCATAATAACAGAAGCCACAATCATAGCCGGATTAGCAAAACTTCTTATTGATAACATTAATTCAAAATATGCCAAAGCTACTGCCATACCACATACAATACCGGCATATTTTTTCTTATTTTTATTATTAGTTACAGCCAAAATTACCAATACCATTATAAATGAAATAAATATCTCCATAATCGCCGCACATACAGTCGGGTTAACAGCGAATCTTATCCCTTCCATAGTCGGAAGCATATAACCTCTACTATATTCAAGTTCCAATTCTGAATAAACATATGCTCGTTTTGACTGATCAAATTTATCTGATGTTTTAAATAAAATGCCTACAAAGCCACTTCCTACTATTGCGCCTGTAAGTTGCGACACTATGTACAATATTCCCTCTTTAACCTTTGTTTCTAAACTAATCATCTTTGCCACAGTAATTATTGGATTAAGATGCGCTTCCCTATTATCTGACAAACCATAATACACCAAAACATACACACTAAAACTAATTAAAGCAAAAGCAAAAACAACGCATTGGCTTATAAACTCCGTTGAGTTTCTTGTACATGCACATACACTTAACGACATACCAATTGAATAAATCATTATAACCGATAATGCCATTCCCAAAAATTCAACAAAATATTTTCTAAATGTTTTCATAACACACGTCACCTCCAAATGCTTAATTTGAACTTGTAGGTACTTCTTCTAAAAAATCACAACACCAAAAAGTCCTTGTCATACTTGTTACGTTTTGAGGTATTTTCCCAACCTTAGTAAGAGACTTACAACCACTAAACATTTCATCCATATCTTCAAGCGAATCCGGTAATTTCGGTGCTTCGGTAAGACTGGTACAATCATTAAAAGTTCCTTCCGCAGTTCTTAAGTCACTCGGTAAATCACTAACCTTAGTTAAACTTGTACAATCACCAAATGTATAATACATATCTAAAACACCATCTGGTATTTTAGGCATTGCTTTCAAATTTTGACAACCTGAAAATGTCCTTTCCATGTTAATAACGGTATTTGGAATTTCAGGTGCTTCTTCTAAATTTCTACACGACACAAATGCACTTTTTAAACTCATAACTCCATAAGGTATCTTAGGCGCTTTTTCCAAATAATAACAAAATTTAAAACTAACTCTTATAACTTTTTTTCCTGCAATTTTCCCTAAAATCTCTTCGTACTCTATTTTAGTTTTATTCTCCTCCTTTACCTGTTGATACCATCCCTGTACAGTTGTTCCATGTCCATCAATATCCCCCCAATATGTAAATGTATATTCGTAATCATTAGTAATATATTTATCATCATATTCTGGGGTTTTTGGCATCTTTGCTCCTGCCTTTAAAACCTCTCCGGTTTTCGCTACTACATATTCGCAACCATCCTCTACCACAGCTACACTTCTTCCGTGGTAACCTTTATTAGATTGAAACACCGCTACTAATACCAATATTATCAATGTTACCAATATTAATAATAAACATATTCTTTTTTTCATTACATTCAGCCTCCTTAACTAAATTGTTTTAGAAATTATTTACATCTTCAATATAACATTTCCCCCAAAAAATTCAATATTTTTTGCATGAACGGTCAATATATGACATGAACGGTAAAAAAATTGCAAAAAAAATAGTTGACATGAAGTAATTTCTCACTCAATGTCAACCATTTGTTATCTTATCTTCTCTGGAAATCCTACCTTCTTTTGAACCTTTCTTAAGGTCTTATTAGCATAGTAGTTGGCTTTTTCGCCATTTTCCTTAATAATTCCATTAATATAATCCTTATTCTTTGATAAATCATAGAATCTATCTTGAACAGGCTTTAAGCTATCAGCAACACATTCACCTACTGCAAGCTTAAAATCACCATATCCTGCATTAGCAAATTCTGCTTCAGTCTCCTGTGGAGTCTTACCTGTAACCGCACAATAAATGTCAATAAGATTCTTAATTCCTGGTTTTTCATCCTTGTAAAGAATCTGATTGTCAGAATCAGTTACCGCTCTCTTAAACTTTCTGATAATAGTATCATAATCATCCATCAAGAAAATGCTTGCATTAGGATTTTCATCCGACTTAGACATCTTCTTAGTAGGCTCTTGAAGGCTCATAATCTTAGCGCCCTGCTTGCCAATATATGCTTCCGGTATAGTAAATACATCACCGTAAATATTATTAAATCTCTGTGCTATATCTCTTGTAATCTCAAGATGCTGCATCTGGTCCTTACCTACTGGCACCACATCCGACTGGAACAAAAGAATATCCGCAGCCATAAGTACAGGATAAGTAAATAAACCAGCATTAATATTATCAGCGTGCTTTGCCGATTTATCCTTAAACTGAGTCATACGGTTAAGCTCACCCATATAAGTAAAACAGTTAAGAATCCATGCAAGCTCAGCATGACCTGACACATGAGACTGATAATAAATACAATTCTTAACAGGGTCTAAGCCTGCTGCAATATATAAAGTAAGTAAATCCCTTGCTCTCTTTCTTAAAGTCGCAGGATCCTGTCTTACAGTAATGGAATGTAAATCCACTACTCCGTAAAAACATTCATACTCATCTGATAAAGTAAGCCAGTTCTTAAGTGCACCCAAATAATTACCTAATTGCAAAGTACCTGTTGACTGCATACCACTAAACAACATTTTTTTACCATCTAACATAATAAATCTCCAATCCGAGCGCTTTATCGCCCTCTACTCCTTCGAGCCATAAATAATATTATCAAGTCCCTTGTTAGAAATATTAGTCATAGTATTCATAATGTGCTCATAAGCTAACTTTTCTGCCAAATCACCGTTCTTAGCCTTAATAGCATCAAGAATAGCCAAATGCTCCGCATTACAGTCTACAACACGTTCCTTAGTAGCAAGAGAAACCCTTCTCACACGCTCTACATAGTGATGAAAATCTGACAAAGTATGCTTAAGCATCTTACTTGCCGAAGCATTATACAATACCTCATGAAACTTATTATCAAGCTCTAGAATCTGTTCATAATGCTCCTTGCCACAATGAAACTCTGACAAATACAAAATCTCTTCAAGTTCACTTATCTGTTCCGGAGTTATATGCTCAATAGCCCATCTTACGCACAAACCTTCAAGCAAAGAACGTATGGCATAAATATCCTTAACATCCTGGCTTGAAATACCTGTAACATAAGCACCCTTGTTAGTAATAATATTAACAAGTCCTTCAAGCTCTAACTGTCTTAAAGCCTCTCTAACCGGTGTACGCGACACCCCAAGCTCCTTAGCAATAGTATTCTCCTTCAACTCTTCATTCTGGTGGTACTTCCCCGCCAAAATATCTTCTCGAATTCTATTAAACACCTTTGCTCTAAGAGAATGATTATCCGAAGTCTCTTCATTTAAATTGTACATCTGCATATTAATCTCCACTAACTTATAATATACTAATACCTAACTTTTTGCAAGAATTATCGATAACTTCTAGTAACTCTTCATCAGTAAGAACAGTTACTCTTCCGCCTTCATATTCTTCATCAACCCATTCCTTAACCATATGAACAAGCTGGCTGTTCTTATCAACCTTCTTACCTTCTGGAAGTCTGAAATAAGAATTAATCCAGTGTGCAATACCTGCAAGACCAGATGTATTAGAAACAGCAACTAAAACCGGACGGTTAAGAAGCTTTTCTGTGTCAAATATATTATAAATTTCTTCATTTTTAAGAAGACCATCAGCATGAATACCAGCTCTTGTAACATTAAAGCTCTTACCAACAAATGGAGTTCTAGAAGGAACTCTATATCCGATTTCCTTTTCATAGTACTCAGCAAGCTCAGTAATAACAGTAGTATCCATACCATCCAAAGTACCCTTTAACTGCGCATACTCAAATACCATAGCTTCAAGTGGTGTATTACCTGTTCTTTCACCAATACCAAATAATGAACAGTTAACACCTGATGCACCATATAACCAAGCAGTTGTAGAGTTAGCAACCGCCTTATAGAAGTCATTATGTCCATGCCACTCAAGGTTAGCCGATGGCACATTACCATGTGTAATAAGACCATAAATAATACCCTGAACACTTCTTGGAATAACTGCACCTGGGAAGTTAACACCATAACCCATAGTATCACAAGCTCTAATCTTAACAGGAATCTTATATTCCTCCTGTAACTTCATAAGCTCTAAACAGAATGGAATAACAAATCCATAAATATCCGAACGAGTAATATCTTCTAAGTGACATCTTGGGCTTACACCAGTCTCTAAGCACTCTCTGATAACATTTAAGTAATGCTCCATACATTCCTTTCTTGTCATCTTAAGCTTATAGAAAATGTGGTAGTCAGAGCAGCTTACCAAAATACCTGTCTCCTTAAGACCTAAATCCTTAACAAGTTCAAAGTCCTTCTTACTAGCTCTAATCCAGCTTGTAATCTGTGGGAACTCATATCCTCTTTCCATACATTTATAAACAGCATCTCTATCCTTCTTGCTGTAAAGGAAAAATTCACTTGCTCTGATGATACCCTTAGGACCACCTAACTTATGGAAATAATCATACATAGTCACAATCTGCTCTGGTAAATAAGGAGCTCTTGACTGCTGACCATCTCTAAATGTTGTATCAGTAATCCAAATCTCTTCTGGCATATTGTGAGGCACAATTCTATTATTAAATGCAATCTTTGGTACTTCATCATAAGGGAATAAATTTCTAAATACATTAGGTTCTTCCACATCTACCAAATGATAAAAATGCTCCTCAAGCTCTAAAAGATTTGTGTGTTCGTTGTAAATAACTTTTCTGTTTTCCATAAAAAATCTCCTTGCTATATTAGGTATAGTTTTAAGTAACTATATATCACTTTACTATACTAAATTTGAATTCTGGTATAATTGTATACAATTATACGTTAGTTGTCAAGAGGGGGATGAAAAGAAATGAGAAATGGGATGAAAAAAGAATCCGCTTGCAGATTCTCGCGCCGAGCACGGTCGCAACGGCGACATTATTCTTATTCGTGCGAGTGTGCATCCCACGGAGTGTTTTTGTTAAATAGGAAAGGGCTATCTAGAGGACTTTCCTATTGAATGATAAAAGTGGAAATCGGAGGATTTCCACTTTAAGGTTATGCTATAATCATATTCTTATTATTTTTGAAAAGGAGTTCTACAGCTGGTCGTTCAATTAACCTTAGTTAATATATCCTCCTACCGTAGCTCGTTGCCTTACGGCTACAAACACCTACTATTCAGAAGGGAACCATTTCATTCAGTGTTTGCAATTATACCTAGAAATTCAAAAAAATTATGCTAATTCAGTATCATAATTATTGTACCACAATTTTAAATATAAAACAACAGCTCATTATTAATTCATATCAATATTAATAGCAATCTCTCCCTCATACACCTTCATCGTATAATCATCAAACAACACACATTCTACTAAATCAAATGTCTTTGGATTTTCTTCTAAGAATCTTGCAACTGTACCCACTGCAACCTTTGCTGCCTTTTCTACAGGATAACCATATACACCTGTCGATATTGAAGGAAACGCTATAGTTCTTATACCATTTTCCATTGCTAATTTAAGTGAATTATAATAGCAGCTTGCAAGCAACTCTCCTTCATTTTTCATTCCACCATTCCATATTGGTCCTACTGTATGTATTACATAGTCACATGGCAGATTATAAGCTTTTGTTATCTTCGCCTCTCCAGTTTTGCAACCATTAAGTGTTCTACATTCAGCTAATAGCTCAGGTCCTGCAGCTCTATGAATCGCACCATCCACGCCACCACCGCCGAGCAAAGAATTATTAGCAGCGTTGACAATTGCCTGTACATTTAAATTATTGGTTATATCACCTTTTATTGCTTTTATCATATCCTTTTTCCTCCTAAATTTATCTCTTTTCAAAATCAAATAACCGCCTAGTCCCTACACTTGGCGGTTATAATTTACAACTATCATACTAAGGCTAACCGATGTCGGTAGCACTATTTTTATATTTCCTTCACCATCTTCACATGCTCCATACCGGCTTCCATAAAAATCTCAGAGGCCTTTGTATAGCCACATTTTTCATAAAATCTATGTATGTGAAATTTGGCATCAAGCTGTATCTTAGTTACATCATGTCTGCGATAAAAATCTTCTATATATTCCATCAGATATCTGCCCACACCTTTGCCTCGATATGCGTCAAGTACACAAAAACGCTGGAGTTTAATCTCTCCTGCAATGCTTTCATTGCAACGTGCTGCACCTACCGGTACTTTGTCACATTCTATGTAAAAATGTCTGCAAGTTCCACCAAGTACATCAAATTCATCATTTTCAATTGACTGTGGAACATTTTTCTCAATAACAAATATTTTGTGACGTAAATCAAGGCAAATCTCTAAACCTTCTTTGTCCGATGCTTCAAATACTTCTAATCTCATCTCTCACCCATTGGAACATAGTCTCTTCTTGGCATTACATTTTGATATGCAGGTCTTATTATCTTACTTGCATTAACTAGCTCTTCTATTCGGTGAGCACTCCAACCTGATATTCTGGCAATTGCAAATATTGGTGTATATAGCTCCATAGGAAGTCCTAACATACTATATACAAAGCCACTGTAAAAGTCTACATTTGCACTTACACCTTTATATATCTTGCGTTCCTTTGCGATAAGTTCTGCTGCGATTCGCTCTACATTTGTATAAAGGTTATATTCTTTTTCCATACCTTTTTCTATCGCAAGTGCTTCTACATATGATTTGAATACCTTTGCTCTTGGGTCTGAAATGGAGTAAATAGCATGCCCCATACCATAGATTAGTCCTGATTTATCAAATGCTTCCTTATGTAAAAGTTTTTGCAGATAAAGACCTAATTCTTCTTCATCTTCCCAATTTGAAACATTTGCCTTTATGTCTTCAAACATCTTTACTACTTTTATATTAGCGCCACCATGTTTTGGTCCCTTTAAGGAACCTAAGGAAGATACTACTGTTGAATATGTATCTGAACCTGATGAGGTTACAACATGTGTTGTAAATGTTGAATTGTTACCTCCACCATGTTCAGCATGCAGTACTAATGCCACATCTAAAATCTGTGCTTCCAGCTCTGTATATTTTTGATCTGGTCTAAGTAACCACAAAATATTTTCCGCTGTTGAAAGCTTTGGATTAGGTGCATGTATAATAAGACTTCCACCACAATGGTAGTGATGATACGCCTGATAGCTGTATACTGCAAGTAATGGAAATTCTGATATAAGCTGAAGACATTGTCTAAGCACATTCGGTATTGATATATCATCTGCCTTGTTATCGTATGAATAAAGCATCAATACACTTCTTGCCAGCGCATTCATTATGTCCTGACTTGGCTTTTTCATAATAATATCTCTTACAAAGTTAGGCGGTATACATCTATACTTTCCTAAAATACCATTAAATTCTTCTAATTCTCCTGCTGTTGGAAGCTCACCAAACATAAGCAGATATGTCGCTTCTTCAAAACCAAAACGTTTTTCTTTTGAAAAACCTTTTATAAATTCCTGAACATCAATACCTCTGTAAAATAATTGACCTTCACATGGTGTACGGCTTCCGTCTTCATTTTCCTTCATCGACTGTATCTCTGATATCTCTGTCAAGCCGGTTAAAACACCTTTTCCATTGATATCTCTAAGTCCACGCTTTACGTCATATTTCTCATACAGCTTAGGATCAATAACGCTAACCTTGCTGCATAATTTTGATAATGTTTTTATCTCATGTGTTATTGTTGTAAATTCTTTTATAATAACCCTCCGTTCTACCTTAACAAATGTGTATTCTTGGTTATTATAACATACTTTTATGCATCTTGGCAATTGCTTTACTTTCAATTCGTGACACATAGCTTCTGCTGATATTATACATCTTTGATATTTCTAACTGTGTCATTTCTTTTTTACCATTAAGCCCATATCTAAGCTCAATTATTTCTTTTTCCCTTTTTGTTAAAACTGTATCCAGTAGCTCATACATTTTTTTTACATTTTCTCTGGTTTCCATATCTTCTACTACATCTATATCATTGCTCTCAATTATGTCAAGGTAATTAATCTCGTTTCCTTCTTTATCTTCTCCTATTGATTCATATATGGACACTTCCCTAAGCTTGCGTTTTTCATTTCTAAAATGCATTAAGAGCTCATTATCTATGCATTTTGCGGCATATGTCACAAATTTTGAACCTTTATCTGTATCAAAGGTATTAATAGCTTTAATAAGTCCAATAGTACCAATGGATATCAAATCCTGTGATTCTGCTTCTGAATAATTATATTTTTTAACCATATGCGCCACTAAGCGCAGATTTCTTAATATTAGCACTTCTTTTGCTTTAAGGTCTCCCTCTTTGTACTTCTTTAAATAATACTGTTCCTCCTTTAATGTCAGTGGTTTTTCAAATGTTTTCAAGAGGCACCCCTAATGGCATTTTTATTAGTTTATGTGGAAGGCTTATTTTTAGTGCATTGTATTTGGGATAATTTTTAAAGCACATTATGTGTTTTATCATAATGTGCTTTTCGCCTTGTTCCAATATATATCTAATCTTTTGTTATATTTTTTCTTTTACTGATTCTATCAGTTCTAACGCCCGTTCTTCATTAATGTTATACTTGTCTTGAAGTACTTTTATCGTAGAGATTTCTGGTATATTTAAGTTAATATGAGATTCTATAAGAACCTCTATACCACGTTGTATCCCTTGTTCTATACCTTGTTCTATACCTTGTTGTACTCCCTGTTCATAACCTATTTGTCTTTCATAATCCATAACATCTCCATATGTCATATAACGATCACCAATCCCTTCTCTGTGCTTGATGCCATCAACAAGTTCATGTAAGGTTTCAAGCTCTATATCAGCAACATTAGTCAAATTACTTTCACTTATATACTTTAGAAGATTCTTTAGCGCTTTTGTTCCTCCAAGCTCTCCTCTTGTATATAGAAAAATACTCCTTATACCATCATTATACAACATATCTGGCATTTCTTCTATAACATTTTTTACATTATAGATACTACGATTTCCACCAAATGGGTCATGTTCAAGTATCCAGATTGATATGATATCTGGAAGTTTTTCAAATTCTTCGCCACTGCCTAAATATTTTGCATCTGTTAAAGATTGATAATAACGACTACGATATGGTAGATTATTTTCCTTGTAGACATTAGGTTCGATATTGTAGATTCTTGCAATTCCCTTATGGTCTTTTTCAGTCACCCTAAGATCCAAGCGTATTCCACGCTTATCTCTACTAACGCCATTTATGTGTTTTTCAACTTCAACAGTTATATCCGTAAGTTCAACACCTAATACACGTTTGACTATAAGTTTAGCGATAAATTTTGCATCTTCTTCCTTTTCAGTTATTTCTTGGAATAAAAAAGAATCTATTATACTTAGACTCTCTAGCGGACGAATTCCGCTCTTTGAATTATTAGATATTTTATTCATACTGCTCCCTTTCCTATCGGAACAAGCACATACGTATTGTAACATTTAACAAATCATTTTTCAAGCATTTATTAAAGTATGCTAAAAAGAGCATCGCTCCACAACTAAAAATCAGTTATTTTGCGACACTCTCTTATCTACGCTTTTACTCTTAATATATCATATTTATCTGCTGGCTTATCTAATTCAAGATATAAAACCTGCTTTGGATGTGGCGCGCTTTCCTGTGCTTCGCCATTTTCATCATATATAGCCTTTACTGTAACTGCTATATTTTCACCGTTAGTCTTCATAAGCTCTATTACATCGCCGGCCATAAATTTATTACGCTGTTCTATTCTGTAACGGCCCTTATCGTCAGCATCGCCAATTATACCAAGGTAAGTGTATTCCTTGCAGTAATCATTGCTGTCATACACCTGTGCATCGTTTGACGGCTTACCAAAGAAAAAGCCTGTTGTATACTGTCTGTATGTGCACTTTGCAATTTCTTCCTTGTAGTATGGAATACGACTTCTATAAAGTTCTTCATCCTTCATATAATCGTCTATGGCCATTCTGTAAGTTCTTGTAACTGTTGCAACATAAAGTGCAGTCTTCATACGACCTTCTATCTTAAAGCTGTCAATTCCAGCTTCTATAAGCTCCGGAATATGCTCTATCATACATAAATCCTTTGAATTGAAAATGTATGTTCCTCGCTCATTTTCAAATACAGGCATATATTCGCCCGGTCTTGATTCTTCCACTATTGAGTACTTCCAACGGCAAGGATGTGTACAGGCACCCTGATTTGCATCTCTTCCCGTCATAAAATTGCTAAGCAGACATCTTCCGGAATATGAAATACACATTGCTCCATGTATAAATGTTTCTATTTCCATATCCTCAGGAATATTTGCTCTAATCTCTTTTATTTCTTCTAATGAAAGCTCACGGCCTGTAACTACTCTCGTAGCACCAAGCTTATTCCAGAATTTAAATGTCTCATAATTAACATTATTTGCCTGAGTACTTATGTGAATATCTATCTCAGGACAAATTTCCTTTGCCATTATAAACAGACCTGGATCTGATATTATAAGGCCATCCGGTTTCATTTCCTTTAATTCAAGGAAATAATCTTTAGCTTCCTTTATATCGTTGTTATGAGCAAGTATATTGGCTGTAACATACACCTTTTTGCCATATTTATGAGCAAATTCAATACCTTCCTTCATATCTTCCTTTGAAAAATTCTTTGCTTTTGCTCTTAGTGAAAATGCCTCACCGCCAATAAATACTGCATCCGCGCCAAATACCACTGCAATCTTTAATACTTCTAAACTGCTTGCAGGTATAAGTAATTCTGTTGGTCTCATATCGTATCTCCTTTTAACGTCTTATACTTAATGTTGCTCCATCACCTATTGGTATTATAGATGTCTCTAATTCTTCCATATGTGTTATAGTATACAGATAATCTCTCATTCTTGTATGAATGGTTCTGTTGCGCCTTACAACTCCATATCTTGATTCTACTATGTCACCCTCCTGCAACACATTATCGGTAATAAGAACTCCACCCTTAGGTAAAAGTCTTAATACTTCTGGCAGAAAATTGATATATTGACCTTTTGCAGCATCCATAAATATAAAATCATAATATGGTTCTAGTGTTGGCAATACCTCAAGTGCATCTCCTGCAATAAGTTCAATCTTATCTGCTTTGCCTGCTCTTACAAGATTTTTCTTTGCTACCTTAATTCTCTTATCATAATTTTCTATTGTTGTTATGGTACAATCTTTTGGCATATATTCACTCATAAGAATAGATGAGTAACCTACTGCCGCTCCCACTTCAAGTATTCTTTTAGGAGCTTTCATCATAACTAAGACTTTTAACAGGTTGCCCATCTCTTTTCTAATTATTGGAACGTTATCTGCTATGGCTTCTTTTTCAATAGCCTCGCAGATATCGCTCTTTTTTGTATCTAATGAATTAATATATGCTACTATTCTTTCATTAACTATCATCTTTTTATCCTTCTGCATCATTTGGAGCTTGTGTTACTTCATTAGGGTCAATATAAAAATCACCTGAAGAAATATGTTCTAACATTTGTGTTGGTTTCATAGATGTATCCAATACATATTTACCAGGAACTATTTCACCTCTGAAATCTGATAATAAAGTCTGAACCTTAAATACTTCTTCATCTTCAATAAGTCCATTGTCCTTAAAAATTTGCGCTAACTGAGAAGTAGTAACACCTTTAGGTATGTCCACTACAACTTCTTTTATGTTTTCAGCATCTGCTGCCTCTTCCATAAATACTTTGTTACCAAAAGCATATCCCTTTTGCCCTAAAATAAATAGTATAAAAACCACACCGGCAACTACAATTACTTTTATACAAAGTGAAATTATTGAACCTATAATGCTTTCTGCTTTCATTACCACTTTCTCCTTCCACGATTTACAGATCTAAAAAATCAATCTCCAAATCCAGTTCTTTTACTACGCTTTTGTATATCATCTGTATCATTCTACACAGACTTATCTCCGCCATTAGAAACTTATTAACAACCTCAATATTGTCGATGTTTTTGTATGATTCGTTAATACGACATGCCTCATCATACCACCTGCCCTGCTCACTTATATCAGCATTATTAAGCATAAAATTCTGCTTTCTGATATTATTAACCAGTTCTAACAACTGTGGCTGTTTTTTTAAATCTTCTTTGCATTGAACAAATTGTTTATATTCTTCACTTGTCGTAACTGCATACGACAACTCATCTGTAAGCATCCAAATATCTTTCATACACATTCTCCGTTGTGCAATTACACTTCCATAATAATTGGTAAAATAACAGGATTACGCTTAAGGTTTTTCCACAAGTATTCTCCAAGTCTGTCCTTTATTAAACCTTTTATCTTGCTCCAATCAGTAATATTCTTATCATAGCAGTATTCCAATGTTTCATTGATAATCTCTTTACTTTCTTCTATGAGAGCTTCCGATTCCTTTACATACACAAAACCTCTTGTTACAATATCTGGTCCTGCTAAAACACTATTTGTATATTTTTCCAAAGTAAGAACTACGATAATTATACCATTTTCTGCAAGATTTTGTCTGTCTCTTAATACAACATTACCTACATCACCTACGCCAAGTCCATCAACTAATATCTGACCTGCCTGCACCTTATCTACAATTTCACCTGAATCTTCACCAAGCTCTAATACATCTCCTGTAGACATAATAAATACATTTTCCTTTGCAACACCCATTGCTTCTGCTATGTCTTTATTTGCCATAAGATGTCTGTATTCACCATGTACAGGCACTGCAAATTTAGGCTTTGTAAGGGCATAAATAAGCTTTAATTCTTCTTCACAGGCGTGTCCTGACACGTGAGCCTCTTGAAAAATTACTTTCGCGCCCTTCATTGCAAGCTCATTAATAACCTTAGAAACTGACTTTTCATTACCAGGTATAGGTGTCGAACTAAATACAACCAAATCTCCCGGCATAATTGTTACTTTTCTATGAAGGGATGCTGCCATTCTTGATAAAGCAGCCATAGACTCGCCCTGACTTCCAGTTGTAATAAGCACTATCTGTTCATCAGAATAATTACTCATCTGCTCAGTCTCAATCAAAGTTCCGTCAGGAATATTTAAATACCCTAACTCACTGGCTACATTTATAATATTAACCATACTTCTGCCTTCTACAACTACCTTTCTGTTGTGCTTGCAGGCTGAATTAATTATCTGTTGAACTCTGTCTACATTGGAAGCAAATGTAGCTATGATTATTCTTCTTGTACTGTTTTCGTTAAATATATTATCAAAAGTCTTACCAACTGTCTTTTCTGACATTGTAAAACCTGTCTTAGCCGCATTAGTACTATCTGACAATAGCGCCAATACGCCTTTTTTACCCAACTCACCAAATCTTTGTAAATCGATTGGCTCCCCATATACAGGTGTATAGTCAATCTTAAAGTCTCCCGTATGAACTATAATTCCTGCAGGAGTATATATTGCAAATGCTGTTGCATCAGCAATACTGTGATTAGTTCTTATGAACTCAACCTTAATGTCGCCAAGTGTTACCATCTGACCATATTTAGTCACCTTACACTTAACTTCATTTTCCATTCCATGCTCTTTTAATTTTGCCTGTATCAAGCCCATTGTAAGCTTTGTTGCATATATAGGAGCATTAATATCTTTCAATATATATGGTATTGAACCAATATGATCTTCATGACCATGAGTAATTACTATACCTTTTATCTTCTCTGCGTTATTTCTTAAATATGTTATATCAGGAATAACCAAATCTATTCCTAACATTTCATCATCTGGAAATGATAAACCGCAATCTACAACAAGAATACTTTCCTCAGTCTCAAACACAGTCATATTCATACCGATTTGTTCAAGACCACCTAGCGGAATTATTCTTATCTTTGAACCTTCATTATTCAAAATAAGGCACCTCCATATTATTTTACATTTCTATATCTATCTCTTCTAATAATTCATTAAAAATCTTGAAAACAGCTTCAAGTTCTGTTTCATCTTCAACGAATTCATATGTAGCTTCTTCTTCAATGGCTTCTGATGTGTCCTTTAAAATATATGCATCTCCATCTTCGCCATCTGCTGAATCAGTAACCAAGAGGTAATTAACGCCATTAACTCTTGTTTCTTCAATAACTTCAAATTCTACCTCTTCGCCTGAATCTAATATAAATTTTAACTTTTCCATAATTGCCTCCATTATTGTTTTAATGCACAACAAAATCGGATATTAACAATACCTACAATATCCTACATTCCTTTACTGTCTAAATATCCCTGAAGGATAAATTGAGCAGCTATCTTATCCACATATTTTTTCCTATCTTCGCGTCTTACACCTGCTTCTATAAGCACTCTGTCTGCTGCAACTGTAGTTAAACGCTCATCCCACATTATAATATCGCAACCCGTTCTTCTTTGAAGCTTTTCCTTAAACTCCATAGTAGCCTCTACTCTGTCACCACAATCATTATTCATATGCTTAGGCAGACCAAGTACTATTGTCTCTACCTGATACAACTTTACAAGTTCTTCAATGCGCGCCAAAGTCTGACGTAATTTGTTATCCTCTTTACGCCTTATAATCTCTACACCTTGTGCAGTATAACCTAAAGGGTCACTAACAGCAACACCCACCGTATGCGTGCCAAAATCTAAACCCAATACTCTCATATGTCTCCTTATAATCCTTTATGAACGATAAAGTATCTTATTACCTCTTCTACAAGCTCATCTCTTTCAACCTTCATAATAAGACTTCTTGCATTCTTGTGACTTGTTATAAATGTCGGATCTCCTGACATAATATAACCTACAATCTGAGTAATAGGATTATATCCTTTTTCCTTTAATGCTAAATATACTTCTTCTAAAACTTCTGAAACAGAATTAACTGGTTCCGGTGTAATTTTAAAGTATTTTGTGTTATTTAAATTCTCCATATTCACGACCTTCTTTCGTAAGTCTTATTTTAATATAAATATTGAAATTATGCAAGTAAAATCATATCATTTAAAAATCCCTTAGGTACTACCGTATATATTTCATTCACTTTAAAATCCTGTGTATTTTCAACAGCAAGCTTTATATATGTCATTGTATGACCTACAAGATATTCCCTGCCATCTATTTCAACAATTTCTTCAAAAAGTACTTTTTCTTCCTTACCTATGGCATTTTCCATATATTTTTTCATATTTTTTTCGTTAAGCTCTATTAAAATGTCACTTCTTTCATTCTTAACATCATCACTTACCTGTGAGCTTAATTTATCTGCTACTGTACCTTCTCTTCTTGAGTACTTAAATATGTGTGTTTCAAAAAAATTAACCTTTTCAACAAACGCCTTTGTTGTATCAAATTCCTCTTTAGTTTCTCCCGGAAAGCCTACAATTATGTCTGTTGTTATTGCTGCATTTTTATATACATTTCTAATAAGCTTACATTTTTCATAATACTCATCAGCACTGTACTTTCTATTCATTCTCTTTAATGTTGCATCACAACCACTTTGCAATGATAAATGAAAATGCGGACATACCTTTTCTAATTTTCCTAAAGTATTTACAAATTCTTCTGTAATTATTCTTGGTTCTAATGAGCCTAAACGTATTCTTTCAACACCCTCAATTTGGTGTATTTCCTCAATGAGTTTAAGCAGATTCATATCCTCTAAATCAACACCATAAGAGCTTAAATGAATACCTGTAAGTACAAATTCCTTATATCCTTTTTCAACAAGTCTTTTTATTTCTTTTACTGTTTCTTCAACACTTCGGCTTCTTACGCGTCCTCTGGTATATGGAATTATACAGTAAGAACAAAACTGATTACAGCCATCCTGCACCTTTATATAGGCTCGTGTATGTTCAAAAACATGCTCTAGCTGCATATCCTCATAATATTTTTCTTTAGAAATATCTAAGACTTCTACCTGTTTTTTGTTTTCCTCGATATATTTTTCAACTATTTCAACTATATTTCCTTTGTTATTATTACCAATTATTATATCTACATTTTCTTTTTCAAGCTCATCTGGTTTTGCTACGACATAGCAGCCGGCAGCTACTACTATAGCATTTTCATTAAATTTTTTAGCCCTGTGAATTACCTGTCTTGACTTACGGTCAGCCATATTTGTAACAGAACATGTATTAATTATATAGATATCTGCTTCTTCGCTAAATTTGACAACCTTATAACCTGCATTTTCGAATAAATTCTGCATTACTTCAGTTTCATATGAATTAACTTTGCAGCCTAGTGTTTGAAATGCAACTTTATAATCTGTTCTATTCAATTTGTGCACATTCCTTTCTTACAAACGATTTTTTTCAGTTTTTTTATTAATTTTGTATATTGACATAAAATGCAGTTGAGTTTAGTATAATACTTGGATAGAATAAATACATATAACAAATTAGGAGGACGTAATTATGAAGACAATTACAATTTCATTAGACTCAATCGACAAAGTAAAAACATTCGTTAACGACATCACTAAGTTTGATGTTGATTTCGACTTAATCTCTGGAAGATACGTAATTGATGCAAAATCAATCATGGGTATCTTTAGCCTTGACTTAGCTAAGCCAATTGAATTAAACATACATTCAGAAAATGAAACTGAACTTAACACTATCGTTTCAGTTCTCAACAAATATCTTGCATAATTATTAAGAATTCTTAAGACCTGCATAAGCAGGTCTTTTTTGTTCAATAGTAAATTATTGTAAATTAAGAATGGACTTGTCCACTTTGTTCTTCTATAATTCCTATCCTTCTACTCTAATTACTTCTACTGTTTCTATTGCAGTCTTTACTAACTCATCAATCTTTTCATTTAATTTTGATTCTGAACGCTTGATTACATTTAAGTTAGGCTTTGTAACCGGATGCTTTGCAACAAATGTTGTACAGCAGTCTTCAAATGGCTGTATTGATATTTCATAAGTACCAATTTTTTCAGCAATATCAATAATATCCTGCTTATCAAATGCGATAAGTGGTCTGTAAGCTGGCAATGTACATACTTCGTTAATTACCTGCATACTATACATAGTCTGACTTGAAACCTGACCGATACTTTCACCTGTTACAAGACCTAATGCACCATTTTGTTTCGCAAAATGCTCTGCAATCTTATACATATATCTCTTCATAATAATTGTTAATTCATCATGTGGACATTGCTCGTAAATGTATAGCTGAATATCTGTAAAATTAACAACATTTAAATTAATAGGACCTGCATATCTTGAAACAACTCTTGCTAAGTCTACAACCTTTTGCTTAGCTCTCTCACTTGTATATGGTGGTGCGTGGAAATATGTAGCTTCGAGCTCAACACCTCTTTTTGCTATCATATAACCGGCAACCGGACTGTCAATTCCTCCTGAAAGAAGTAACATAGCCTTTCCACCTGTTCCTACTGGCATACCACCAAGACCCTTAATTTCAGTAGAATATATATTAATCTGCTGTCTTACTTCAATATTAAGCATAAGCTCTGGATTATGTACATCTACTGACATTTCAGGAAAACGTTCAAGCAAAATGTGACCAATCTCTCTATTAATCTCCATTGATTCTAAAGGATAGTCCTTTCTTGCTCTTCTTGCATTTACCTTAAATGTAATATTCTTGTCAGGATATACTGCATCTACATACTCAATCACCTTTTGTGCTAAATCGTCAAAGCCGTTATCCTCTACCTGTACCACAGGACAAATACCAATTATACCAAATACTCTTTTAATAGCTTCTACAGCCTCGTCGTAATCAAAATCAGAAAGGGCTTCTGCATAGATTCTTCCCTGCTCCTTTGACACCTTAAATTCGCCTTCCACCTTACTAAGAGCATATCTAATCTGTCTTACTAAGGCATCCTCAAATAAATGCTTATTTTTTCCTTTTACGCCTATTTCACCATATTTAATCAAAAACGCTTTAAACATATTTATTTCCTCACATATCTTCTAAGTACCGGCAATAATTCCTGCAATACCGTTACACAGTATTCTAACTCTTCCTTTGTTGTCTGTGTACTAAAGCTAAATCTTATTGTCGAATCTAATAGTTCTCTTTTTAAATTAATCGCCTTTAATGTGTCGCTTATGGACGGTTTGTTAGAGGCACAGGCTGAGCCCGCTGACACATATATTCCCTTATCCTCTAAGGAATGTAAAAGTACTTCACTTCTAACACCTTCAAAGCTTGCACTCACTATATGCGGAGCACTATCCATACCAACATTACCATTAATGCTTACCTTATCAAGCTTAGTAAGTTCACCGATAAAATATTCTTTTAAGTCATAAAGCTTTTGTATCTTCTCATCAAAGTTATCATATATAAGCTTTGCTGCCATACCTATACCGGCAATTCCAGGTACATTTTCTGTACCAGAACGCATACCCTTTTGCTGTTCACCGCCAAATATAATTGGTTTAATCTTTAGCTTGTCCTTTATATATATAACACCTATTCCCTTTGGTCCATGAATCTTATGACCGCTGATTGAAAGTAAATCAATACCGGATTTTTTAGGGAAAATCTTATATTTACCAAATGCCTGAATTGCATCTACATGGTATATAGTGTCCGGATTAGCTGCCTTAATTATGGCTGAAATCTTATTAACATCATTTACTGCGCCAATCTCGTTATTTACATACATAGTAGATACTAAAATTGTATCCGGACGTATTGCAGCCTTTAATGCTTCGTAATCTACCACACCAAATGCATCTGTTGGTAAATATGTAACCTCACATTCTTCGTATTCTTCTAAGTATTTCATTGTATTTAGAATTGAAGGATGCTCAACTGAGGTTGTTATTAAATGCTTACCCTTTCTCTTATTAGCCTTTACCACGCCTATTAGGGCAAGATTATTAGACTCTGTACCACCAGAGGTAAAAAATATTTCCTTTTCATCAACCTTTAAAAGCTTTGCAAATATGCTTTTTGATTCTTTTACATATTTTTCAGCATCAACACCCTTTAAATGCATTGAGGAAGGATTGCCATAATCCTTTGTAAGTGCCTCAACCATAATATTTTTAACTTCTTCATAGCACTGTGTAGTTGCTGAATTATCTAAATATGCCTCCATTTTTTTCTCCTTTTATTTGGTTATCTAGAATTACCTACATTATTCATTCCATATTGTACACTTTTGAATACTCTCTTCCAATATTCTTCTCTATGTATTATATATTCACTCTTGGTTTTCACGTCAAAAATCTCCAATATTGCATATGTAAAATTATCTTCAATATACTGTGAACCATAAGTCTTTTTCAATTCTTCAAAAGTTTTGTTACCGCCTGTAAGATTATTTTTATCGGCATAGGATGACCATCTTTGCCAAATGCCCGCGCTGCCTCCCGATGCCGAACCAATATATAATTTACCTGTAGCAGTATCTGTTATACAATACACACCTTTTACTTTTTCCAGAGCCTGTTTCCAATCAGGTGCCTGCATATTATAAATGGATTGTAGTTCTTTATTAGAAAGTAGCACACTATTATATCCTGGAAAAACACCTAATTTAGTAGCTGGTGCCAATTCAAATATTTCTGGATCAAAATCCTTTTGAACTGAATTATACGGTTTATTATATATATCTCGTCCAATAGGATGGGATAATTTTATAATCAATCGTTTTCTATAATCTGCAAAATCGGGCATAAGCTTAAGTTCATAACCAATATCATCAAATACTTCCGGTTCGATTTTCTTTACCTCATACATTCCACCAAATATATAATATTCTGAACCATATGGGTAATACTGTGCAAATGCAAGCAGATATTTTGCTTTGTTGAGATTATTATTTGCCTGTTTTTTCTTGTGGGCATTCATATTTATCCAATCTATATTTTCTTCGCCTTGAATCAAATAATCCCACGCAGGGCAATTCACATCACCAGCATTCATATTAAATTTTACTTTTGTTATTTCTGGATATTCTACTTTAAAAAAATCTTCAAATTTAAGCATATGACATTCTCCATTCTAAAATGTTCATATATTAATTCTCTTCTAACACAAACACCAGCATTGACAATGTAGCAAGTCCTGCTGTCTCTGTTCGTAAAATTCTTTTTCCAAGTGTTACTGGCTGTATTCCATTTTCCATAGCAAGCTCTATCTCACTTTCATCAAAGCCGCCTTCTGGGCCGATAAATATGGCTATACTCTTTCCTTTTTCAATATTCATAAATAATTCTCTTGTGCCCTGCATACCCTTAGCATTTTCATAAGGAATTATCTTTATGTCCATTGAAGCTGCGTACTTTATTGCCTCTTTAAAGCTCATAACAGATGAAACATTTGGTATTATGCTTCTTTTGCTCTGCTTTGCAGCACTTTCAGAAATAGCCTGCCATCTGCTTATCTTTCCTGCTTCCTTTTTAGCATCTAATTTAACTATTGAGCGCTTTGTCGCAACGGGGATAATCTCGTACGCGCCAAGCTCAACTGCCTTTTGTATAATCATTTCCATCTTATCCGACTTTGGAAGTCCCTGAAATAAATATATTTTTGATGGCAGCTCATAGTCATAATCAGTTTTTGAAAGTATTTGGCATTCTACTGCATCTTCCTTTAATTCTGATACCTTGCACATATAATTATCGCCAGCCTTTGAACTTATTAAAAGTTCTTCGCCCACTCTAATTCGAAGTACATTTTTTAAATGATTATAATCATTGCCTGTAATATCTATATGTCCTTCAAATACATTTTCATCTTCAACAAAAAAATGATACATATCTTACCTCTTAATTGCTGTTACATTTACCCATTCGCCCTGATGTGTTATCTCAACAAGCTCAAGTTCGTCGTTAGCATTTATAGCATCAACAACAGCCTGTTCTTTACTGTCAATAATTCCCGAGGTTATAAATGCTGCACCTTTTTTCATGTGCTTTGCAATAACCTTTGAAAGTGGAATTACAATATCTGCAAGTATGTTAGCTGCTACTACATCATAGCACTCATAGCCTACTGCGTCCATAATTTCTTTATCATCAATGATATTACCTTGAATTATTGTAAAATCTTCATCTGCAATGCCGTTAATCTGCGCATTTTCACGGCTTGCCACAATTGCATTGATATCAAGATCTGTTCCTACGGCACTCTTTGCGCCAAGCTTTAATCCGATAATTGAAAGAATACCGCTTCCACAGCCTACATCTAATATCCTGCTGCCTTCTTTCACATATTTTTTCATTTGCTTGATTACAAGCTGAGTTGTCTCGTGAGCACCTGTTCCAAAGGCTGTACCTGGGTCTATCTCTATTACCATATTAGCTTCCTTTGGATTTTCATTTTCCTGCCATGTTGGCTTGATAAATATATCATCTACAAAAAATGGTTTGAAATGCTCTTTCCAATTGTTAATCCAGTCAATATCTTCTGTCTGTGATTTTGTAATAATTGCTTCACCGATATCCAAAAACTCGCGAAGTGATGCTAATTCTTCCTCTGCCTTAACAAGCATACTGCCATCATCTTCATCAGCATCAATATAAAAGCTGATTACTGCAGTATTGTCATTTTCAGGTAATTCAGGTAAGAAATCAATAAACATAGCTTTCTTTTCTTCTTCTGTAAGCTGTATATTATCTTGTATCTCAATACCTTCAATGCCAATATCCATAAATGAACTGCTTATTATATCAACGGCATCTGTTATTGTCTTTAAAGTATATCTATTCCATTTCATCTTAAATACCTCTGTAAAATGCTTTATAACAATTATAAGCTTCGTATAAATCAACCTTGCTTATTACTTCCCAAGGAGCGTGCATATTTTGAACTGCTACGCCACAATCAATTACATTCATTCCGTAATTAGCAAGCATATAAGCTATAGTTCCGCCACCGCCAAGATCTACTTTACCAAGCTCTGCAGTTTGGAAACTTACATCATTATCATCGCACATTTTTCTTAGCTTTGCTACAAATTCAGCATTAGCATCATTTGAACCACTTTTTCCTCTTGAACCTGTGTACTTTAAGAATACCACGCCTCTTCCAAGATAAGCACAATTTTTCTTTTCTGACACAGATGGGTAGTTAGGGTCATATGCTGATGAAACATCTGCTGAAAGCATTGATGAATTTTTTAAAGCACGTCTTAATGCTAAATCAGAATATTGTCCACTTGCCTCTAATACTTCTGCAGTTGCATTTTCAAAGAAGCGTGACTGCATACCGGTAGCACCAACACTTCCTATTTCTTCTTTATCTGCCAATATACAAACGCAAGTCTTTTGTGGGTTATCAAGCTCTAAAATAGCTTTTAATGAAGGAAATGCACACACTCTGTCATCATGACCATATCCCATAATCATACTGCCGTCAAAACCATAATCTCTAGCAAGACCTGCCGGTACTGCTTCTAATTCGGCAGAAAGCAAATCCTCTTCTTCAATTCCATATTTATCTTTCAAAATGCTAAGAATATTCTTTTTAACTTTTTCCTTTGCATCCTTATCTTCTGATATACCCGGCATACTGCCAACTAAAATATTAAGGTCTTCACCTTCAATAACCTTATTGCCTTTTTTCTCAAGCTGTTCTGATGCCAAATGAATAAGCAAATCAGATATACCCACTACAGGGTCATTTGCATCCTCACCTATAACAATCTTAACTACTTCACCTGATTTTAATGCAACTACGCCATGGATTGCCAAAGGTGTTGTTACCCATTGATATTTTTTTACACCACCATAATAATGGGTCTCAAGTAATGCTAAATCAGAATCTTCATACAAAGGATTTTGTTTTATGTCAAGTCTTGGCGAATCAACATGAGAGCCAATAATATTCATACCCTGTTCCATTGCATCCTGTCCAATAACATAAAATGCAACCGTTTTATCCATATTTACAACATATACTTTATCATTAGGCATAAGCTTTTTTCCAGATGCAAGAGCTTCTTCTACACTTACAAAGCCTTGTTTTCTTGCCAAATCAATTGTATAAGCTACACATTCTCTTTCAGTCTTGCATAAAGATATAAATGACTTATATTCATCAGCTAATGCAAATACATCACTAATACCTTCTTTATCATACTTTTCCCATGCTAACTTTCTTTCCATACTAATCCTCCATTTTTAAACTATATATCAAGCTTTAACTGAACCTCTTTTTCAGCTTCTAATTTAAATTCTGCAACCTGTGCTGCATTTGCCTGTGGTAAATCATCCACTGATTGCACACCAAAGCTTCTTAAAAATTCTTCAGTTGTACCAAAAAGCAAAGGTCTTCCCGGTGCATCTAATCTTCCGCACTCTGAAATAAGATTATATTCTACCAGCTTATTTATAGCGTGGTCACAGCTTACGCCTCTAATCTTTTCAATTTCAGAACGTGTAATTGGTTGCTTGTATGCAACTATAGACAGTGTTTCCAATAAAACCTCTGTTAACACATGTTTTTTAGGAATCTTAGCAACTTTTATAAGATGTTCATAATATTCTGATTTGGTACACATTTGAAATGCATCCTCAAGCTCTATTATCTTTACACCTCTTTCTTCACTTTCATATCTATCCATCATATTTCTTACAATTTTTCTTGTTGTTGCCACGTCATGGTCAATTGCCACAGCAAGCTTAGAAGTCTCAACTGACTCTCCCATTGTAAAAAGTACAGCCTCTATTATTGCTTCGATTTTTTGTATATCCATATTTCCTCCAAAATCTATGCATTTGCAGTAATTAATATATCATCAAAAATATTTTCCTGCACTATGCTTATGCTTCCGCTCTTTATAAGTTCTAAAACGATTAAAAATGTAACTATTATCTGCATCTTTGATTTGTTATTTTCAAGAAGCTGTCTAAAACTACACTGTTTATTATCTGCAAGATATTTTTTCACCTGCTCCATACGGCTTTCCATATTAACCTCTTCTCGCTCAATCTTACCAAAAGTGCTTCTAATCGGGTCAATTTTATTCTTCTGTCGTTTCATAACCTCTTCAAATATGCCATTTAATTTTGCCAATGTCATATCACCTACAAGCTCCTTCATATCTACAGGTGGTTTATATGCTTCAACCTCTTTTGGTATAGTTGGCACCTTATAAAATGCTTTTGCTGCATCTAACTGCCTGTCCCTTAATTCATAAGACATATATTTGTACATCTTATGTTCTAAAAGCTTTTCTACAAGGTCCGCACGTGGATCTTCTATCTCACCGTCCTCGTTAACCTCTGCCGGCAAAAGCATTTTAGCCTTAATATCTATAAGTGTAGCTGCCATTACAAGAAATTCACTTACCATATTAAGGTCTTTTCTTTCCATATTGTTAACGTATTCAAGATACTGTTCTGTAATAGTTACAATAGGAATATCATATATATTAACTTTATTTTTATCAATCAAATGAAGCAAAAGGTCTAAGGGACCTTCGAAGGCTTCTAGCTTTACTGAAATACTCATCTTTATCACCTATAAAAAAACATCACTCTTTATTGTACACTAAAGCAGACAATTTCACAAGGATTAAAAATTCGTATTTTAAATGTATGTGTTCCTAGTCCGCTACTTACAATCAGCCTGCTATTTTCTCTTTGATACAATCCATAGCTGTATCTTGGAAATATAGTAAAATCAGGTGCTATTAAGCCACCTCTTTTAGGAAGTCTTACTATTCCTCCATGACAATGTCCTGAAAGAACTAAATCTGCACCCCAATTGGCATATTGTTTAAAATATTTTGGATTATGAGCAATCAAAATATTATAAGCATCCTTTTTTACCTTACCTAATACTTTCTCAACATAACTATCTTCCATTTTAACTCTTTTTAATCTGGCATAGTATGATTTATCTATCTCAAGACCTGTAATCCTTATTTTAGATTCGCCTTTATTTAATTCAATGCTTTCATTGTTCAAAAGAATTATATCATTAGCTTCAACACATTTTAGAAACTCATCATACACATCGCCATAGATATCTTTGTAAATTCTTGTTCTGTACTCATGATTACCATTTGCCATATACACCTTTGCAATCTTTTTAAGTTCAGACAAAAATCTAAATGCCTCTTTGTTATCTTCACCGGGAATTGCCGTAATTATATCTCCGGCAACAATTATTCCATATGGATTGATATCCTTAATGCTCCGCAAAATCTTAGCACTATCTACCTTATAATCATTGTTATGAAAATCAGAAATCATCACAAACTTCGTTCCCTTGAAATCTGCTATGCGCTCATCTGCTTCAATATCGTAAAATGTTGTTTTTATTTTTTTCAATGTCATTTTCCTCATTTCCATTGATAATATTTCAATCTAAGAATATAATAAATATATACTGACAGCGAGGTGTTTGCCTATGAATATGACCAATTTTATAAATATAACAAAAGATGTTTTTCGCAAAATGAAGGACGACTATGTAAGTGCATTTTCTGCTCAGGTCGCATTTTACATCATTTTGTGCTTTTTCCCTTTTATATTATTGCTTTTGACACTTATACAGTTCACACCATTAACCGAATCTGTTCTTATGGGCTTTGTAAATGATTTTGCACCATCACTGTTTCGTTCAGTAATCATAAGTGCAATTGCAGAACTCTACGAAAGTGTATCTCCAACTTTAATCTCTTTAACTGCTATTATTGCTGCCTGGTCATCAAGTAAGGTTTTCGTATCTTTAATCAAGGGTTTCAATAAAATATATGAGATTGAAGAAACACGTAACTATTTTATCTTAAGATTCGTAGGAATGTTTTATACTGTAATATTTATTATAACTATAATTGCCACACTTTCCATTCTTGTATTCGGTCAGAAGCTTATTGAACTTTTAAGCACTCCTGCACCTTTTGTGGCCAATCTTATAACTCTTATTTTCAACCAACGCGTGCTTATAACATTTTTGTTACTTACTTTGTTATTTATGTTTGCTTTTAAATATATACCTAATCAAAAGACCTCATTAACTTTGGAATTTCCAGGAGCTGCAACTACCTCGGCAGGTATAATTGCATTTTCAGCCATATACTCAATATATGTTAATAACAACATGTCTTCAACTATGTACGGAAGTCTTGGCACTCTGGTATTCACTATGTTTTGGCTTTATTTTTGTGTATATATGCTATTCATAGGCGCTGAAGTCAACGCCTATTTTCACAAATATGTTTATATTAATAAACACTCTCAATCTTAGTATTCTTGTAGAACAAATATAAAATCTGATCATATGTCATGCCTGCTTTAGTCATGGCATATGCTCCATTTTGACTCATTCCGGCTCCGTGACCATAACCTCCGCCATAGAAAGTATATCCTGCTAAGTTTTCACCTTCATAATAAGGTTCAAAATATAAAAATGCACTTGGTAAATCTGCAGAATATGTTGTTCCGCCAGAATTATTATTAAGCTTTAAACTTTTTGAGCCAAGGACATTTCTTATATTTGCCTGACTAATCACTTTAACGCTAGCCTTTGTTCCGTGTAGAATTATCTCATCTAAGACTCCGCCTTCTAAACGTTTCACAGTCTCAATTTTAGTAATATTTCCGATATCTCCAATTTCTTTAGATACATACTTTCCATTTTCTAAAGTAAGTATATATGCTTTTGAATTTTTGTATCTGGTTGCAAGTCTTTCATTTACCATCTGGCTTATAGTTTCTAAGCTTACCTTTGCATTCCATCTGTATAAAGCAAAGCCTGATTCATAGTCAGTCTTATCAACTGTCTTTATAAACTGAGCAAATTTTTCTTCATTTGTTAAATCTATTGCTTCACTAGAAGGATTTAACCTTGTAGCTGCTATATAATCGTCATTACTGTTAGAATGCCATATACCTAGGTTGGTTGTATATCCACAGGAAGTTGAATAATAGTATGTTGTCACTACATCAAATCCCTTTTTCAATACTTCGCCATAGGTTTCTCTAACTGCATTGTTAGACACTAACTGCTCTTTGTAATTATTGTATGCCTGGCATGAAACCGTATCATCTACATGGGCACCATAGGCTCTGTATCTGTTTTGCTGTAACTGATTATAAGCATAGCTTCTGGCACACACTGCCTGCACCTTTAATGCTTCTAATCCATAGCTTGCAGGCATTTCATTAGGAACAACACCATATAAATATTCTTCTATAAACACCTCATTAATGAGAAGCAATCCATCTGTATGCTTAACCACTTCCATTACACCATAATAGGAAGGTGTTCCGTAATTTTTCTTTATTGATTCAACTGTAACCTTTCCTCCTGTTGTAAGAGGTGTTATCTTTATTCTTCCTGCTGTTAAACGCGTATCTGAAGGTTCTATTTCTATTTTTTCTCCGGCTTCATAAATATTCTCATTGTCACCGTACTGCACCTTATATTTACTGGTTGCACTAAGGACAATCTTTGAATGAAATTTTGAATTATTATTTTGTGTATCAGTAACTATAACTCTTATATTATCTGCTTCTAAAGGTCTTTTTATAATAGCACCGCAAATCTTACCTTCGGCCACTACAAAATCCTGTAACTCATATCCAATAACAATATCTTTTAAACCTTTAGTTTCAATTCGACCATAATTTTTATATATTATAAAATTGTTGGAAAGTGGTACCTTTCCATAACCTTCTATCTCGATATTTTCTTCTGTTACTTCTAAAACCTTACCTCTGATTGTCTCATCCTTTG
The DNA here is from genome assembly GCA_045543455.1 of Lachnospiraceae bacterium. Lineage (GTDB taxonomy): Bacteria > Bacillota > Clostridia > Lachnospirales > Lachnospiraceae > SIG291. Next base: position 3,206 of record JAZQMK010000059.1, on the reverse strand, counting down.
TATTTATCTGAGTAACCTTTCCATCATTTAGAACGATATCGCCTAAAGTACTCTCTACTTTTCTTTCTAGCCTGTCAGTTGTAAAATTTCTAAATACGTCATACATATACGCATATACATTATTTTCTTCACCTAAAACAAGCCATACATTTTCGTAAATAACCGTATCCTTTAATACCTCTTTGATATAAACGATTTCCTTATCTCTTATGTATGCCTGTACCTTTTTATCAACTTTATCATCAATATTAAGCCCTGTACCCTTAAGCATACCAGTTGTAGTATATACATCAAATTCCTCAAGCTTATCAATTTGATTTTTGCCACCGAGAATTATTCTGTCTTCAAGCTTAACCTTTTTGTCCGTATCATGTTTTTGTAATATCACTTCATACAGTTTTACAAAGCTTTCTTTTTTTACTACATTATTCTTATTCTTTTTATCAAATGTAATACCTGTAAGCTTCTCTACTTCACTTTTATCAATACCTGCCCAGGCAGATATCTTTTCTAAATCCTCATAAACAAGAGCTGTATAATTACCGTTATATGTTGCCGTAGCCTTATTTTTATCGTATAGACCATTTTCATACATATAGTCCATATATGTATCATACCAGTTCGCGCCTAAGGGTTTATTCAACTCTTCATCGCTTGCTTTAGCATACATTATCATCTTGGCAGCTTCTACTCTTGATATTCCTTCTACTATAGGCTTATCCTTTTTTGTCATAATTATAATTGCAACTGTCAATACTAACACCAATACAACAGCCACACTTCCAATAATTATATATTTTTTCTTAGACTCCAAAACTTAATCCACCTTCCCAAAATCCTTTAGAGTAACCTGTTTCACTTTACTGTGAAAATCGTAACAATTTACACTTCCACAGAATTTTCCTATTGAATAAAATAGAGTTCCGTAAACGAAACTCTTTAAAAACATAACCCAGAATGCCGGTCCCGCTCTTTTGACGCCTAGCAAAGCTAGGTGGGTAACCGCAATTACACCGCTGCCTTCCACTGGAAATAAAATTTCAAAAATGAGGCCTGACATTAATGTAACAATATAGGAATCCCATTAAAAATGATGTAGGTTCAAAATTGCAGGTTATCGAACACCCCAGGCAATATCTATATTTCTTTAGTAATATTATACCCTATTATATGTATTTTATCAATAAAATTATTACTATTAAAATTTGCCTTTTTATTTTATTCACCCATAACCATTTCATCGTATGGACCTGTTATTTCTATTGTATTATCATCCGGATCTTTCATTGAAAAATAGTAATATGGGTTACGTGCATTAATATATCTAATCTCAGTAATTTTGATACCAATACCTAGTCCACATATTCTATCATATTCATTTTTCAAATCCTTTGTAGATAAATTAATGACAACTTTTCCAGTATTTTTCATTTCTGCAATTTTAACACAATCATCATATTCCTCGTACACTTTTCCTTTAGTCGTTACTTTATCTGGATTTTCAAAATCAAAATATCCATTCATGATACACAAACGAAAACCGTCGATATTAAATATAGCAAATCTATTCATATTTTGTGCTGAAACATCTCTTTCTAACAGCATTTTATAAAACTGTACTGATTTATCAAAATCTTTAACAATAAGATACATAGCACCTGATGAAATCATAATTAACTTCCTTTCATTTACCACAACACATACAACAAAAGAGGCCATAAAAGCCTCTTTTGCGATATATTTTATATTAGCCTAATTCTGCAACAATTTTCTTTAAAGCTTCTAATGCTTCTGCTGGAAGTGCATCATAGCCTTCCTTCTTTGTGTTAAAGTCTTCAACAGCCTTAACACGTGTCTGCATAGCTGCCTTTAATTCTGCAACATAGCTTTCATCGTTCATATCTGGTGTGAAGTCGCCTGTCTTTCCTGACCAGTCATACATAATTTCGATATCTGAGAATGGTCCCCATTGTTCGAACTTAGCCTTTCCTTCAACGATAGTTTCAAGAATACCTAATGTATCTGCTGGTTTAACCTTCTTGCCCATAAAATCGCCTGTATTAACGATGTAGCAATCTACGTTCTTTTCTTCAACTAACTTCTTGAACTTCTCATAGTCATTAACTAATGGATATGTTCTGAATGGGTTAGCATATGGTACGATACGAATAGCATTTAAGTCTGTACCAGCTGCAACTCTTTCTGCAGTTGAAGTCTTAGTAGCAAGTGTAGCACCCATAACTGATGCTAAAGCTGAACCGCTTAACTTAACTACTGGTGGAATTGTAGGATCCTTCATAATCCAGAAGATTGCGTTAACTGGAGCGTCAATCTTATCTACACGGTTTGGAGACCATAACTTAGACTTGATAGCACGTCCATTACCATTTCTAATATCTTCTGTAACTAACTGTATCTTACCTTCTTCATCTAATGTACATGAACAGTTCTGAGCTGATAATAAGTATTCATTATCAGGACAACCTGTTGGATAATCTGAAGTCTTATCGAAGTATGTTGGCTCTAAAGCGATTGAAGCACATGTATCTGTGTTGATGATAAATGCGTCATCATGAAGAACCTTAATTTCATACTTGCCGCCATGCTTAGCATGTGTAAGTGTTGACTTACCTGAACCTGAAAGACCATATACTGAAGCAACATACTTGCTACCGTCAGCTAAGATATATTCTTTCTGACCGCCGTGGCATGATGCATAACCATTTCTGTTAGCAAGTGCCCAAGCCATTGTAAGTGTACCCTTCTTGTGCTCACCGAAGTATCTCATACCAAGGATTGCTGCACAGTTTTGATTTGTATCAAAATAGCAAAGTGTAAGTGGATCACTTAAGCAGCTGTAATCAACATCTGGTCTGTTACCTGGTACCCATTGTGGATCAGAGAAAATGTAGATGTCCGGTTCATTTCCGTTTCCAACAGGAACAGAGTTTTTGTACATTTTTACATATTCGTCAGACATATACTGGAAGTTTAACATCCAGTTATAAAGGATGTTTTCTTCTCCTTCAAGTCGGATCGTAGCCATGTCGTTCTGTGAGCCAAGGAGTTGAAAAATGATGTTGTCTTCCTAAGACCGCTTGGCCTCCGACTTCAACAGGAACAGAGTTTTTGTACATTTTTACATATTCGTCAGACATATACTGGAAGTTTAACATCCAGTTATAAAGGATGTTTTCTTCTCCTTC
>JAZQMK010000058.1:0-13488 GCA_045543455.1 Lachnospiraceae bacterium | reverse complement strand
CTACAAACCTTAGTAGCTTCATAAAATCTTTTATCTCCTCAAAGCTTTGGAAACAAAGTGCCTCGCAAGTTCGACGCCGAACTCTTAAGCAGCGAGTGACTTAAGGTCGACGGCTGCCACTAGGCAGCGTACGCTAAATTTTCGTTTGCGTTTATTTTTAAATTTCCGGATTGATGACGCAGCCCCGGACTGCGGATAGCTTCTCAAACTTCTAAAACCCCGTCGAAACCAGTACAAGCCCTTATTAACATCTTTACCATAATACAGTTTTTTTATTTTGTCAATATTATTAGTAAAGATTTTTAATTTTAAAATCTTTTTCTGCTTCTCTTCGCTGGTCCTTCTTAGCGATATCTTCACGTTTATCGTAAAGCTTTTTACCTCTGGCAAGCCCTATTTTTACTTTAACCAGACTTCCTTTTAAATATACCTGTAAAGGTACTAAAGTATAACCTTTTTGTGCTATTTTTCCAGAAATTTTATTAATCTCTGCCTGATGAAGAAGTAATTTTTTTATACGAAGTGGGTCCTTATTGAAAATGTTTCCCTTTTCATAAGGACTAATATGCATATTGTACACATATACTTCACCATTTTCTATACGTACAAACGACTCCTTTACACTACATTTACCCATACGAATGGATTTCACTTCAGTACCATGCAATGCAATTCCTGCTTCATATTCTTCTTCAATAAAATAGTCAAAATAAGCCTTTTTATTATTAGCAATCAATTTAATACTAGCCTTTTCCATCGTTATTCCTCTACTATTTCAAAATCTATTGTTCTAAGCACCTTATCTGCTCTTACAACCTCAACCTTTAACTGCTGACCTAAAATATATTTTTTATTAGACATTTCGCCTACCATTTCATAATGCTCATCATCATAATAGAAGCAGTCACCTTTTAAGCTTGTTATTCGCACCATACCTTCAACAGTATTAGGTAATTCTACATATATGCCCCAGGCTGTAATACCTGATACAACACCTTCAAACACTTCGCCTATATGCTTAGACATATACTCAACCTTTTTAAGCTTATCGGTTTCTCTTTCTGCTTCTTCTGCCCTACGTTCTGTCCTACTTGAATTAACAGCAACATCAGGCAAAATGTTATTATAATGAATAATAGCCTTTTCCTTTAAGCCGCCATGAAGATTTTCCTTTATAATTCTATGAATCTGCAAATCAGGATATCTTCTAATCGGCGATGTAAAATGTGAATAAAATTTTGCAGCAAGACCAAAGTGTCCTGTTGCTTCTGTTGTATACTGGGCACGCTTCATAGAACGAAGTGTAAGTCTGCTTATAAGAGCCTCTTCCTTACTTCCTTCAATCTTTGTTATCAGTTTTTGAATCTCCTTTGGATGAATATCTTCATTGCCAACTCTTAGGGTATATCCAAAATTATTAATAAATAATGCAAGCTTGCTAATCTTTTCACTATCAGGATTCTCATGAGTTCTGTATAAGAATGGTAGCTCCTGCCAGAAATAATCCTCAGAAACTGTTTCATTTGCAGCAATCATAAAATCTTCAATTATCTTCGTTGCAACATTTCTGTCATATGGCTTAATCTCTATAGGCTCACCCTTTTCATTTAACAAAATCTTACTTTCTGGAAAATCAAAATCAATTGAACCTCTTGTATATCTTTTTTCTCTTAAGATAGCTGCTAAATCCTGCATATCAATAAACATAGCTTCAAAATCCTTATATTCATTGATAACTTCTTCGTCCTTTTCTTCAAGAATTTTCTTTACATTGGTGTAAGACATTCTTCTATCAACGCATATAACAGTCTCAGCTATTCTATGATCAATTATATTACCCTTTAAATCTATTTCCATAATGCAGCTTAATGCAAGTCGGTCTACACCTTCATTTAAAGAACATATTCCATTAGAAAGCTTGTGCGGAAGCATAGGTATAACCCTATCTACCAAATAAACACTTGTACCTCTTTTATACGCTTCTTTATCAAGAGGCGATCTTTCTTTTACATAATGGGTAACATCTGCAATATGAACACCTAAAGTATATGAATTCTCATTTTTAACAATTGTAATGGCATCATCTAAATCTTTAGCATCTTCACCGTCAATTGTAACAGTTTTTAGATGTCTTAAGTCCATTCTTCCAGCCATTTCTTCCTTTGACACTTCATCTGGAATATCATCTAAGGATTTTAAAACCTCTTTAGGAAATTCCACCGGCAAATCATATGCCTTTACAATAGACATAATATCAGTTCCCGGATCATTAATGTGACCTATTATCTCTACAACCTTACCTTCCGGACTTTTCTTATCTGTGGCGTATTTTGTAAGTTTTACTACAACCTTATGACCTGTTACGGCTCCCATAGAATCTTCTGACCTTACAAATATATCTTCTGGAATCTTAGAATTGTCAGGAACCACAAAACCAAATGATTTGGACTTTTGATAAGTACCTACAACTGTTTCAATACCTCTTTGTATGATTCTTAAAACTTTTCCTTCTTTTTTTCTTCCTTCAGCCTTTTCCTGAGTGATAATTACTTCCACAGTATCTAAGTGAAACGCACCGTTTACAGAAGACTCTGGTATAAACACATCATCTTCTTCGCCTTCAACTTCCACAAAGCCAAATCCTTTTTGATTAGCTATAAATGTACCTACTACCTTTTTAGCCATTGCCAGAGAATATTTTCCCTTTTTAGAAAGAGACACCTTACCTTCTAACACCAATTCATTAAGAATTTCTTCTAATTGTGCCCTATCTTCCTTACTTACCTGTAAAAGTATTGCAAGTTCTTTTATTTTCATTGGTACATACTGTTTATCCTTAAACAGTTCCAATAACATATTTTTTCTGTATTCGAACTTTTCTCTTTCCATAATCATCATCTCCTATTAGCAATTAACAGCTACTGTGCCATTTAAAACGAATCCTTTTCCATAAATCAAAAGAGTGTTGCATATCATATATACACAACACTCGTTAATACTAAAAATTAATATTCAAAACAACTGCTAAAAGAATAAAAGCAACTGCAAGACACTTAGTAATCTTCTCTAAAGTACCTTCCATTGAGCGGCCTTTATTTCTGCCCCAATATGTTTCAGCCATACCGTTGATTGCACCAAGTCCTTCTGACTTACTTTCCTGCAATAAAACGATAAGTGTTAATGCTATACAAACTATAATAAATAATATTGTTAATACTGTTCTTAAAATCTCTGCCACGGTTACACCTCCTATATCACATAGAAAATATTTTATCATATGATTCCAAATGTTTCAAGTTATTTTTTATTTTTTTATTAATAATGATGAACCGGTCATTTCTACTGGCTTTTCCATTCCCATCATTTCAATCAATGTAGGAACGATATCAGCAAGACGTCCGCCTTCCTTTAATGTATATGCTTCATCATAGTTTACAAGTATAAATGGTACCGGATTAGTTGTATGAGCTGTAAAGCTTTCCTTTGTTTCGTAATCAACTAATTGTTCTGCGTTACCATGGTCAGCACAAATAAACATCTGACCATTAACTTCCATAAGTGCATCATATGCCTTACCTACGCACTCATCAACTGCTTCAACAGCCTTAATAGCTGCATCTTGAACACCTGTATGTCCAACCATATCAGGGTTAGCAAAGTTAATAATAATCACATCATATTTATCCGACTTAATAGCTTCAACTAATCTGTCACAAACTTCATATGCACTCATCTCTGGCTGTAAATCATATGTTGCAACCTTTGGTGAGTTAACTAAAATTCTGTCTTCTCCTTCATTTGGCTTTTCTACACCGCCATTGAAGAAAAATGTTACATGTGCATATTTTTCTGTTTCGGCGATTCTTGCCTGCTTTAAGTTATTAGCCGCTAAGAATTCACCAAATGTATTAGTAATTGATACCTTTTCAAATGCAACAATCTTATTAGGGATTGTAACATCATATTCTGTAAAGCACACATATACAAGGTTCATTCTATCGCCTCTGTCAAAGCCATCAAATTCATCTGCACAAATAGCTCTTGTAATTTCTCTTGCTCTATCTGGTCTGAAATTAAAGAAAATAACTGAATCATTTTCACTAATAGTTGCTAAAGGTGTGCCATTTTCACAGATAACTGTTGGTACAACGAATTCATCTGTCTTACCTTCTTCATATGAAGCCCCAATAGCTTCAACTGCATCCTCAGCAAAGTTACCTTCACCCTTAACCATTGCATTAAATGCCATAGAAACTCTATCCCATCTGTTATCTCTATCCATTACATAATATCTACCCATAACAGATGCAATCTTGCCTACACCAATTTAGGCCATCTTATCAACTAATTCAGCAACAAATTGCTTACCTGATGAAGGTGCAGTATCTCTTCCATCAAGGAAACAGTGTACATATACCTTTGAAAGACCTTGTCTCTTAGCAAGCTCTAATAAACCATATAAATGTGTATTGTGGCTATGAACACCACCATCTGATACTAAGCCATACATATGTAAGGCTGAATCATTCTTCTTGCAGTTTTCAACTGCCTGTAAAAATGCTTTATTTTCAAAGAAAACACCATCTTCGATTTCCTTTGTTATTCTTGTCAATTCCTGATAAATTATACGTCCGGCACCAATATTTAAGTGACCTACCTCTGAATTACCCATCTGACCTTCAGGAAGACCTACTGCCATACCTGAAGCATAACCTTTAACATATGGATACTTTTCCTTTAACATATCCATAACAGGTGTCTTTGCATTAACAACACAGTTACCTTCTGTAACTTCATTAATGCCATAACCATCTAATATCATTAAAACTGTTGGTTTCTTGCTCATAATTGCCTCCATTTAATATAATCCATAATAATTCAGTTTTGTATTATATCATATAGTTCAAAATAAAACAAGTCACAGTTTTTTTGTGACTTGTCAATTATAAAACTATTCCATTATTTTTTCTTCTTTATATGTACTAGCCATTAAATCCAACGCATCTGACATCTTAATTTCCATATCAGTACCAACATATTTTTTCGGAATAAATACCTGTAAATGATAATCTATACCATCATTATAGCGGTAAAAATGATATTGCATATAAACACCATCTGTTCTACTATAAACCGATTTATATTTTATAGTGTCATGTTTTATTTTTTCTAATGTGTGTTCTTGTTTTACTATTCCTGTTGTATTGTATTCTTTTAGAATTTTATATGCCATATTATCAAACATAACTGCAATATATGGCTTTTGGTCATCCCATGAGCCATCCTGTGAATCATATACATAACATACATCAACCTCTGCTGCGCTTGAATCAAATTCTGTAAAGCCAGGAACTAATGTATAGCTCATTTCAACTCTGTAGCTAATATCTCCTTCTGCACCAAAGGTTGTAGAATTGTACATTTCGCCACCTGCAATATCATTCGATGGAATTTCATTTTCCACTAATTCTATCGGTGTGGCTTTTGGTTCATTCATAGCCTCTGGTATTTCAACTGTTGTATATGTAGTTACAGTCTCTTTGTCGCTTACATTTTCTTTAACATTTTCTACAACGTCCTTTACTAAACCACCTAATAAATTTTTAAAGAAGCTCATATTATTCCTCCTGCTTGTAAAAAAATTATACTAATACAGTATACCATATTTTTTTAATCAAAAAAAGAGAGAATCTTTCAATTCTCTCTTTCTATATTAGTTATCTGCAATATTAACTATATCTGCAAATTCTGCAGTTAAACTTGCTCCTCCAACCAATCCGCCATCAATATCTGCTTGAGCAACTATCTCACCAATTGATGATTTAGTAACACTTCCACCATACAAAATAGATATATTATTTGCAGTTTCTTCATCATATAAGAATGCTAAACATCTTCTAATTGTGTGGCATACCTCCTGAGCCTGTTCTGAGGTAGCAACTCTACCTGTTCCTATGGCCCAGATTGGCTCGTATGCGATTATTGTATTAATGGCTTGTTCTTTTGTTACATCTTTGTAAGCAATTTTTATTTGCTTTCTGACCCAATTAATTGCAACACCTTTTTCCCGTTGAGACAGTGTCTCTCCGCAACATATAATTGGGGTAATTCCATGTTCAATAGACTTTATTACCTTTTTGTTAACCGTCTCGTCTGTATCTCCAAAATATTTCCTTCGTTCAGAATGACCTATTATTACATATTTAACGCCTATGTCATCAAGCATAGCAGGTGATGTTTCGCCTGTGTATGCTCCTTTTTCTTCAAAATAAACATTTTGCGCTCCTATTTTAATATTAGTATCTTTTGTAACTTCACAAGCATCTTTTAGAGAAATTGTAGGTACACATATGATAATATCAGACTTTGAATTTTTTAATAGCTCTTTAAATTCGCTAAGTAATAATCTTGTTTCGCTTGGAGTCTTATTCATCTTCCAATTACCAGCTATTACATTTCGTCTCATGTTAATTACCTCCCTACATTAAAGTCAAAAATGACTCTTATTTATCATTAGCGGCAACTACACCAGGAAGTTCTTTTCCTTCTAAGAATTCTAATGATGCACCACCACCTGTAGAGATATGTGTCATCTTATCGCCATAACCTAAAATGTTAACAGCAGCTGCTGAATCACCACCACCGATTACAGTAGTAGCATCTTCTAATTCTGCTAAAGCTTTAGCTACAACAAGTGTACCGTTTGCAAAGTTAGGCATTTCGAAGCATCCCATAGGTCCGTTCCAAACAACTGTCTTTGCTCCCTTTAAAGCTTCTGTAAACATTTCACATGTCTTAGGTCCGATATCAAGGCCTTCCCAACCGTCTGCGATTTCACCAAGGTTGCAAACCTTTCTGTTTGCATCATTTGAGAAATCATCTGCAGCGATGTTATCTACAGGAGTAAGTAACTTAACACCCTTTTCCTTAGCCTTAGCTTCCATATCAAGTGCATATTGCTTGTAATCCTCTTCTAAAAGTGAATTACCAACTGTATATCCGTGAGCAGCCATAAATGTATAAGCCATACCGCCACCGATAATTAATGTATCAACCTTATCAAGTAAGTTATTGATTACAGGAATCTTTGAAGAAACCTTTGAACCACCTAAAATAGCTACAAATGGTCTCTCTGGATTGTTAACTGCATTACCTAAAAAGTCGATTTCTTTCTGCATTAAGTAACCAACTACAGCAGTATCAACGAATTGAGTTACACCAACATTTGAGCAGTGAGCTCTGTGTGCTGTACCAAATGCATCATTAACAAAAATATCACAAATAGATGCTAAATCCTTGCTAAATGCTTCGCCATTCTTAGTTTCTTCTGGTCTGAATCTTGTGTTTTCTAATAAGATTACTTCGCCTTCCTGCATAGCTTCAACTGCTGCTCTTGCATTAGCACCAACAACCTCGTCATCTGCTGCGAACTTAACTTCCTGTCCTAATAATTCTGAAAGTCTCTTAGCAACTGGTGCTAAAGAAAACTCTGCACTTGGTGCCTTTGGCTTACCTAAGTGTGAGCAAAGAATAACCTTTCCTCCATCATTAATTAACTTCTTGAGAGTAGGTAAAGCTGCAACTAATCTGTTTTCATCTGTAATAGCACCATCTTGAATAGGTACATTAAAGTCACATCTTACTAATACTCTTTTTCCTTTTACATTAATATCATCTACTGATTTTTTATTAAGCATATAATGTCTCCTTTATAGAATTGTAGGACCCGGACTTAGAAACCTTATCCGGATCCTATAAAATAGTTATCAACTGAATAATTAGCCTAATTCAGAAAAATACTTAATTGTTCTTACCATCTGGCTTGTGTAAGAGTTCTCGTTATCATACCAAGAAACTACTTCTACCTGTGACTTACCATCTGGTAACTTTGATACCATAGTCTGTGTAGCATCAAATAATGAACCATATCTCATACCGATTACGTCTGAAGATACGATTTCGTCTTCGTTGTAACCAAATGATTCTGTAGCCTGAGCCTTCATAGCTGCGTTGATTTCATCAACTGTTACTTCCTTGTTAACAACAGCGAATAATAATGTTGATGAACCTGTTGGAGTTGGAACTCTCTGAGCAGCTCCGATTAACTTACCGTTAAGTTCTGGAATAACTAAACCGATTGCCTTAGCAGCACCTGTTGAGTTAGGAACGATATTGCAAGCACCAGCTCTTGATCTTCTTAAGTCACCCTTTCTCTGTGGACCGTCTAAGATCATCTGATCACCTGTGTAAGCATGGATTGTACACATAATACCTGATTCAATTGAAGCTAAATCATTAAGTGCCTTAGCCATTGGTGCTAAACAGTTTGTTGTACATGAAGCAGCTGAGATAATCTGATCTTCTGCTGTTAATGTTTCGTGGTTTACATTGTAAACGATAGTCTTTAAGTCGTTACCAGCTGGAGCTGAGATAACAACCTTACGAGCACCTGCATTAATGTGTGCCATAGACTTAGCCTTAGATGTGTAGAAACCTGTACATTCTAATACAACGTCAACACCTAATTCGCCCCATGGACAATTGTTTGCGTCTGACTCTTTGTAAATTCTAATTGTTTGACCTTTAACTGTGATTGTACCTGCTTCATCATCTGCAGTTACATCACCTTCACAACCAAAGTCAACATATCTGCCCTGAGATGTATCATACTTTAAAAGATGTGCTAACATAGTTGGGCTTGTTAAATCGTTAATTGCTACTACTTCGTAACCTTCTGCGCCAAACATCTGTCTGAATGCAAGACGACCGATACGGCCAAAACCGTTAATTGCTACTTTTACTGACATTTAAAATTCCTCCTAATAGTGAATATAAAATATATAATTAAAATTAATCATAGTATATTGTAATCAATATAATCAAAAATTTCAAGTCTTAAATGAAATATTTTTTTGCTCTATAATAGTATTTGTTAAAATTTAATCAGAAAGGGGACATTTTATGCTCTGTGATTATCACATTCATACAAGTTTTTCTTCCGATTCAAAGGCAACACCTGAATCTATGATTGAAGCAGCCATACAAAAAGGTATTCCAACCATTTGTATCACTGACCATCACGACCTATACTATCCTGCCACAGAGGAAGGAATAGACTTTTTAACAGATTTCTCTTCTTATTTTGAAGTTTTACCTAATTTAAAAAATATATACCAGAACAAAATCAAACTCAACATAGGTATAGAACTGGGCATGCAACCACATTTAGGTATGGAAAATGCACATATTGCCGCACAATATCCATTTGACTTTATAATCGGATCTTCTCACCTTGTATCAGGTATGGACCCATATTATAAAGAATACTGGGAAAATAAAGATATAAAAGCTTCCATATGTCAATACTTTGAAGAAATTATAGAAAGCATTAAAAACTTCGATAATTTCGACGTATATGGACACATTGATTATATTATCCGATATGTTCCTGATACTTCTTTCGTATATAATCCTACAGATTATTACGATTACATACGCACTATTTTAAAATTGTTAATAGAAAAGGGTAAAGGCATTGAAATCAATACAGCCGGCTTTAAATATGGTCTTAACCACCCTAATCCAAGAGAATGTATTATAAAGCTTTACAATGAATTAGGGGGCGAAATCATCACAATTGGTTCAGATGCCCACAAGCCTGAGCATATAGCTTATGATTTTAATAAAGTTCCGGACATATTAAAAAATGCCGGTTTCAGATACTATACTACTTTCTCTGAACGTAAACCGACATTTATAAAAATTGATTAACAATCTCTTATATTATTTTTATCAACATTTGCATCGATGGTTTCTGTTATATATTTCCATATATTGGCAGAAGCTTCTTCGATGCTTTTATTTCGCTTTAAAATCTGACTTTTACAAACATCATGCTCTAACCATGCCTTACCATTAGTGGCATCATTTAACATAAGTGGCTGCATTTTATCTAATGCATTGGCATATTTTGCTTCAGCTGTTTCTTTTGCTTCAAATTCTTCCCAAAGCTCTCTCATATATACAGCCTGATCCTTAGGTAAAAGGTTAAAAATTCTGTCTGCCGCCGCTTCCTCTCTTGCTCTTTTGCTTTCATTTGCTTTTACATCATAGGCGTAGGTATCTCCTGCATCAATTTCAACAATATCATGAATAATAACCATTGATATTGTACGCAAAATGTCCGGCTTTTCCTCCATATGCTCCGCTAAAAGCATAGCCATTAAAGCAAGATGCCACGAATGTTCTGTATCATTTTCCTTGCGTTTACCGTTTGAAATATAGGTCTGACGGTATATTTCTTTAAGCTTGTCTACTTCAAGGATAAATTGCATTTGTTGCTTAAATCTTTCATAACTCATGCTATAGTTCCTCCTAAAAGCACATAATCTTCATCATACATTACTACCGCCTGGCCTTTAGTAATAGCTCTTACTGGTTCATCAAAAACTACCTTTAATATATCTTCGTCTTCCTTTGTAATTGTACAGGCTACAGGCTTGTGACTATATCTGATTTTTGCAGTGGCTCTTATAGGTTCATGGATGCTTTCTATGGCCATATAGTTTATATCCTTGGCATAAAGAGTATCTGAAAATACATCTTCATTATCTCCAATAACAACCTCATTAGTATCAATCTTTAAATCAGTGACAAATACAGGTTTTCCCATAGGAAGGTTAAGTCCCTTTCTCTGACCTATGGTATAATGAATTATTCCATTGTGTTTTCCTAATACCTTACCATTAACATCGACGAAATTGCCTTTTTCAAAAGCTTTTCCAATATATTCTTCAATATATTTTGCGTAATCATCATCAGGGACAAAACATATCTCCTGACTGTCAGCCTTATTAGCAACGGGAATTCCGGCTTCTAGGGCAATTCGTCTTATTTCGTCCTTTGTATAATCAGAAAGTGGCATTATTGTTCTTTTTAGTTGTTCCTGAGTAAGCCTATAAAGTGCATAGGTCTGGTCCTTAGGGTTAGTTTTTGACTGTTTTAAGGAATATCTTCCAGTGGACAGCTTTTCTATCTTGGCATAATGACCTGTTGCAATATAATCTGCACCTATTTCATCAGCATACTTAAGCAGTGCTTCCCATTTGATAAATCTATTGCAGACAATACAAGGATTTGGAGTTCTTGCATTTTTGTATTCTTCCACAAAATATTCAATAACCTTTTCCTTAAACTCTTTACGAAAATCTACTACTTTATGCTGTATACCTAATGCCTTTGCAACATTTGAAGCATCAACAATTGCATTACTATTAGAGGCATCTTCATTCTGCCAAACCTGCATAGTAACACCTACAACCTCATACCCTTGTTTTTTTAATAAATATGCTGCAACTGACGAATCAACGCCACCACTTAAACCTACAACAACCTTTTTCATTAATACTCTTCATCCTCTTCGTCTTCGTGAATATCTGACTTTGGTTTTTCTAAACCATCAATTGTAATACCATTTTTTTGAGCATAATCCCAAAGCGCTGCATGAATTGCTTCTTCAGCTAAAAGTGAGCAGTGTACCTTTACAGGTGGCAACCCGTCTAAAGCTTCCATTACTGCTTTATTAGTAACCTTTAAAGCCTCATTTACAGATAATCCCATAACAAGTTCTGTTGCCATACTGCTTGTAGCAACTGCTGCACCACATCCAAAGGTTTTAAATTTACAATCTCTAATTATCTGATTTTCATCTATATCAAGATAAATTCTCATAATATCGCCACATTTTGCGTTTCCTACAGTACCAACGCCACTGGCATTTTCTATTTCTCCAACATTTCTTGGGTTTTGGAAATGATCCATTACTTTTTCACTATACATTTTCGTATCCTCCGATTTTATTTATCTTTTACAAAGTCTTCATATAATGGAGACATTTTTCTTAACTTATCAACTATTTCCTTGATTGCTTCAACAACATAATCAAGATCTTCTTTAGTTGTGGCATCACTTAAGGTAAGTCTTAATGAACCATGTGCAATCTCATGTGGCAGACCTATTGCCAAAAGTACATGGGATGGGTCTAGTGAACCTGATGTACATGCCGAACCACTCGATGCACAAATACCCTTCATATCAAGCATTATTAAAAGGGATTCACCTTCAATAAATCTAAAACAGAAATTGGCATTGTTAGGAAGTCTCGTTTCTCTATGGCCATTTAACCTTGCATATGGAATTTCTTTTAGTACTCTCTCAATAAGATAATCTCTTAAAATAATTTCTTTTTTTGTTCTCTCAGTCATATTAGACATCGCAAGTTTAACGGCTGCGCCAAGTCCAACTATACCTGTCACATTTTCAGTACCTGCACGTCTCTTTCTTTCCTGAGCTCCTCCATGAATAAATGAACGCAACTTAAGTCCGTTTCTTATATACATAAATCCAATACCCTTAGGTCCGTTAATCTTATGTCCGCTGGCACTTAGCATATCAATATTCATTGCATTTACGTCAATTTCAACCTGTGTATATGCCTGAACTGCATCTGTATGGAACAAAATGCCGTGTTCCTTTGCAATCATGCCAATCTCCTTAATTGGCTCAATTGTTCCGATTTCATTATTAGCAAACATAACTGAAATAAGTATTGTATCCGGTCTTATGCTTGCTAACAGTTCATCAAGCATTACCATACCATTTTCGTCAACATTAAGATATGTTATCTCAAAACCTTGCTTTTCAAGGTATTCACAGGTATGAAGTATAGCATGATGCTCAATCTTCGTTGTAATAATGTGTCTTCCCTTGTCTTTGTAAGCTTCTGCTGTTGCCTTTAATGCCCAGTTATCAGACTCTGAACCACCGGCTGTAAAATATATTTCATTAGCCTTAGCACCAATAGAATCTGCAATAATCTGTCTGTTTGCTTCAACAACCTCTTTGTTAGCTGCCGAAAAGCTATACACACTTGATGGATTACCAAATTTTTCTGTAAAATATGGTAGCATAGCGTCTAAAACTTCCTGCTTTACCGGCGTTGTTGCCGCATTATCTAAATAAATCAATTTATTCAAAAATGACACCTTCTTTCAATTCCTACCATTTTACTTCGTATTCAATATAGCACTGGGTATACGTTCTGTCAACGAAACTAAATGCATAATATTTATCAATCATAACATAAAAGAGGACTTATGAAAATCCCCCATCAATCTATAATTTACGGTACCCTCGTCCTTACCGGCACAAGTTTTTTATGCCGATTTATCGGATTTTTTTACCGCATTTTCATATCACAGACTTTTGGAGAAGAAGGAATGGGAATCTTTCAACTCACAGCTCCGGTTATGGCCGTTGCCTACTCCTTATGCTGTGCCGGATTTCAGACAACCATTTCCAGATTTGTTGCTGCGAAAGAGGGAGACCATTGTGCTTCTCTCCGTTTTCTATTTACCGGAATCTGTATGACCGGTTCCCTCGCTATTGCCTTCTCATTTCTAATTTTTAACTGTTCGGATTTTCTTGCCG
>JAZQMK010000057.1:0-118287 GCA_045543455.1 Lachnospiraceae bacterium | reverse complement strand
TCCTCTGTATTCCTGTTAAGAATACAGAGGACGAGATATATATAAGTCCCGTGGTACCACCTCAGTTTGCCGTCACCTCACAGTAACGACCTCGTCGAGTACTGACATACTCCAGTTCTATAACGGGAACTCCCGTTGCATCCTACTTAAGATTATTCTTGTTCAGCGCACTGCTAACAGAAGGAATTCGTGAAGGACGCCCCCATTGCCTCGCACCAGCCGGCAACTCTCTCTAAGTTCTTTCCAACCTACTAGTTTCTGCTCATCGCATTTACTATTAACTTAAACTTTACGAAATGATTATATCACTCCATTAACATCAGGTCAATATGCCTTTTTATTTTTATCAAAAACCAATTCATACATAGAAAATACCGGGATTTCTTCTATCGCTCTTTCCAAATCCACATCTCCCACATACTCAAAGCCACATTTTTCGTATAATCGTCTGGCTGGTTCATTTTCTGGAACCACGTCCAATCTAATAGCTTTATAACCATTATTTTTTGCATATTCGACACAATATTTTACCATCGCATTTCCAATTCCTTTGCCATAACAAGATGGATCGGTTGCTAAGGTGTGACATACCATATATTCGCCTTGTACAATATCTGCCTTCCAAATTGCATTTTCATATTTGCCCTGTGGGTCATCATTTAAAACAAATGCTCCAACAATCTTTTCATCATCTACACATATAAATTGTTGTCTCTTTTCTACTTTTTCTCTTACAGAAGCTTCTGAAGGGTATTTTTTATATTCCCACTTGGGATAATTTATGGTATTACATAAATGTAAAACCACCTTATCATAAAACCTTCCAGCATCTAAAATATCAGCATCTTCACACAATCTTATTTGCATTTTGTACCTCTAGTCCATAGAATATTTTACTGATCTTCACCAAAATCAGCAATATACGCTTCTAAAAGTCTTTCAGGCCAATCAGAAACAGGCTCTAATCTACCTGTAAAGAATCTAAGTGTCTTAGGCTCATGAACAAATCTTAAACCGCCAACTAAATGTCTGTGGTCATATAACCATTTTACTCTATCTATTACATATTCTGTCTGTGAAAGTGTAAATACTCTTCTTGGGAATGCAAGACGAACCATTTCAACTGATGCAATATGTTCAGTTCCGTCTGCATTTCTTTCTTCTGAAAGTGTACCTCTTTCCATTCCACGAATACCACCACAAAGGTAAAGAGCTGCAACAAGAGAACCGGCAGGATATTGCTCAGCAGGAATATGATCAACCACCTGGCGTGCATCAATATGTGCTCCAAGTCCACCACCTGGTGTTACCATCGGTACGCCTAACTTATCAAGCTCTGTTACACAATGGTTAATAAACTGTGGTCCCTGTGAAATAATATCCATATCCATAGTTTCTTCAAAGCCTATAATAAGAGCTTCCATTTCCTTCACAGACATACCACCATATGTAAGGAAACCTTCAAACATTGTAATATAATCTTCCATGGCATGGAACATTTCTTCATCTCTTACCATAATTCCACCACCACGACCAAAACCAAATTTACGAGCTGAAAAATATATAATATCAAATAAGTCTGCAATCATTCTTGTAATCTCAGCAATAGACTTATCTTTCATACCTTCTTCTCTCTTTTTAATAAAATACAGATTATCCTGTAAAAGGGAAGCATCAAGAACTGTAACTATTCCATGCTTTTTAGCAAGCTCTGTTGCTTCTTTCATATTTTCATAAGAAATAGGCTGACCACCTATAAGATTTGTTCCTGCTTCAAGACGAAGATATGCGATATTTTCTGCACCCTCTCTTTCAATGCAGGCTTTTACTTTATCTAAATCAATATTTCCCTTAAATGGCAAAGTACTTTTTACAACCAAGCCTTCATCCTTAACAAGTTCTTCCACTCTTCCGCCAAGACGTGTAACATGGGCCTTTGAAGTTGTAAAATGATAATTCATAATTACACAGCTGTTTGGCTTAACAAAATGCTGAGCAATAATATGCTCACAGGCTCTTCCCTGATGAGCCGGAAGAAGATATTTAATACCAAAAATTTCTGTTAACTTTTTATTCATTCTATAAAAAGTTTCACTTCCCGCATATGCATCATCTGCACGAAGCATGGCAGACTGCATATTATCACTCATGGCATTTACACCTGAGTCAGTAAGCATATCCATAAAAATATCGCCATTATGAAGCATAAATGTATTAAAACCAGCTTCCTTAAGCTTATTCAAACGTTCCTTTGCAGGTAATAGTGAAAGTTTCTGAACTATTTTAACCTTGTGCATTTCAACTGGCACAGGGGCTCTGTTGTAAAATTTAATCTCTGACATTGTTTATTCCTCCGTAGGTATTGTATTTTTATAGGTATTAGTATACAATACATTTTGTAATAAATAAAATTGATAATTCAAATATACATTATCGAAATTTTCGATTATTAAGTAGGAGTTTTACAATGGAGATAAGAAATCTAATTTCATTTGTTCATGTTGCAGAAATGAACAGCTTTACCAAAGCAGCAGAGATACTCGGCTATTCACAGTCCACAATTTCATTTCAGATAAAACAGTTAGAAACCGAGCTAAACTGTCTTCTTTTTGAAAGAATTAATCATACTATTTCTTTAACAGACAGAGGCGAAGAACTCTTAAAATACGCTCACAGTATTAATGCCCTAACAGAAGAATTTATGGAAAATATGAATTCCCCTAGAAACCTACAAGGATTTATCCATTTTGTTTCGCCAGACTCAGTCTGCGAAGATATGCTGTTAACTAATTATCTTGATTTTCACAAAAAATATCCCGGCATTAATTTAAAATTTACTAATGCAGATACTCAGGTTATGTTTGATATGCTTGACAGCAATGAAGCAGATGCAATCATCACTCTGGACAACCACATTTATCAAAAGGACTATGTTATTGCAAAAGAGGAACATATTGATATGCATTTTGTAGCAAACGCAAATTCTCCTTTCGCCAACAAAAAGAACCTTTCCATAAAGGACATAGCTGACCAAAACTTTATTCTAACCGAACAAGGCATGGGCTACAGACGTTCTTTTGATAAAGAAATTGCCAAGAAGTCCATTGATATTACACCCGTTTTAGAAATAGGGCGAACAGATGTCATCACTAAAATTTTGGAAGAAAATAAAGATTGTATATCATTTCTTCCATATTTTACTACAGACCAAAAAGTAAAAGAGGGTAAACTGGTTTACCTTGATGTTTGCGATATTGAAATTGATATTTGGAAACAGCTTATTTATCATAAGAATAAATCGATTTGCAACTCTATGAAAGCATTTTTGGAATATGTGAAAGAATATGAGTTCAAGAAAAATTAGTGAATATTATATAGAAAAACAGCCATTATAGTTAGCTCTATAATGGCTGTTTTGAGGTATTAATATTTTCCTTCCATTCACTTTCTTTAAACCCTACAAGTACCTTATCTTTAGAAACAATAAGAGGTCTTTTCACAAGCATTCCATTAGTTGCTAAAAGTCTCAACTGTTCTTCTTCACTCATCGTAATAAGCTTATCCTTAAGCTGCATCTCTTTATATAACAGGCCACTTGTATTAAAAAATCTCTTTAATGGCAAACCATTCTTTCAATTCATCATAGCTAGGATTTTCTTCTACTATATGACGTTCTTTATATTCTATATTATGTTCATCAAGCCACTTCTTTGCCTTCTGACATGTTGTACATTTTGGATAACAAATAAATAACATATGGCACCTCCACCTTTCAAATAAATATGCTATAATTATAACATATTATAAGGCGTAGTACCAATGTTTTTATTTATTCTTTAACAAATGCTACTCTCGTAGTAATCATTAACACAATAAAAATAAATGCAGCGACTATTGTGAAATATTCAATACCTAATAATAAATGGTGCGAAATTGGCATAGCCAAAAGTAGTTATATCAAAATAAGAAAATGTGCGACGCCATGGCTCTCCATCAGGGTTCCCAAATCTAAGTACCGCACCATAAGGTAGCGCTTCTAACACAATTGCCACAATTGTTGTACATAACAATATACTGTAAACTTTTTGTGTGCTCCATAAAATGGATTAGGTGCAATATCAGTCACATTTTCGTGAATGTAAACACTTTTTAACGAACTCATACATGAAAATGTGTTAGAACCAATATAATTCATCCCTCTAGGAATTGTTATAGTTTCCAATTGAAGTAAGACCTTTTGGTAATACGACCTTTGTAATATGGTCGCAATAATAAAAGGCGTAATCAGCTATTGCAGTAATATATTCCGGAACAACAATAACTGTTTCTTGTACAGGCATATTTAATTGTGTATATGCATATGTCTCATTTGGTCTGTTATATTTTATTAGTACTGTATCTTCTATTGTAAATATTGATTTATCCATGATAAACTATTTTCTTTCTAAAATTTATTGTAATCTTGCTTTTATGTAATAGAATAAGTGTTTAAATCTATTCTTTATACCCATATGTAAAATACATTATTAAAGCAAATGCAATTACCAAAAACATAATGCAACTTATAACTATACCAGAAATAGCCAATATCTTGTCATCTTCTTTTTCAGCTAAAGAATATATCCCAAAAATAAAGCTAATAATAGTACAAATCAAACCTCCAATTAACGCATAACTACTTCCTTCATTATACATTCCACATGCTACAATTATAATCAAACAGCCTAACGCAAAAATAATATTTCTTTGCTTCACATATTTATCATACCCTTTATAATCTGAAGCGTATATAATTAGACCAAAGCCGATAAATGTACCAATAATACCAGTTATTGTAACTATATCACTATAAACCACATTACCAATCAGCGTCATTATCAACCAACTCAAATTAGGTACGATAAACATTGTACCCAATGCTACAAATGCCAGCATAAACGATGCCCTTGCAAACCTCTTATTTTTTTGTTCCATTTTATTTTCTCCTTTTCTTAACAGCATTAACACAATCATATCATATTGTGTTTTTTTGTCAATGTACAACAAACACATTGAAAAAGCGAAGGAGTTTGTACTCTTTCGCTCTACAACTAAAATGTTTTTTTAATTCCTGAATCCACACCAAAAAGTTCACCTATAATCCAAGTACACTGTTCCTGCGTCAGGTCATCTAAATCATAAGAATACATATCAAAACCAAAAAGTGCCTTTACTACATACTCATTTTCTACATTGGTATTCTCATCAAATTTCTTGTATGTTATTTCACACTCCACTCCTGCAAAATATGACAGCTGATTAGGCGAATCTTCGTATGTGTATGTTGTTTTAACTAAAAACACATCCTTACCTTCCCATTGAAAACCAAGTGGTATGACTTTCTGTGAACAATCACTATACCCTTGGGCTGCTTCAGCATCAATTTCGCCGTCATAGTATAACTGTGCCATAATTGGAAACTCCATAAATTCCTGTGTATATACCTCCCGTTGCCAATAGGTTGCACTCATAGCCACATATTTTTCTACTTTATCCTCAATATTTACCATATCAGTCCAACCGTACATTTCCTTATTTTCCTTTGTTTCCTCACCGAAATCAGCGCCATCCGAGCAATAAATTGTAGTCACAAAATCTTCATCTTCCCTATCCCATCCATAATGCATCGTTACACTCTGTTTTTCTTTTTTATTTTCGGAAGATGTAGTTTCTTCTGTTGATTGAGTTTCTGAATTAATAGTTGTTGTATTTGTAGTTGAACCGCTTGTACTTTCAGCTACCTTATTGTTTGTACAGGCAGACATAGATGCTATCACAAAAACAGCAAGTACAACTGACAAAAATTTGTTCCATTTCATAATCGTTTCTCCTAGTTTTTTTAATATTTTTTCTTTTATTCTTATGAGGCTTCTATTACAAAGTCATAAATATCTTACAGACACAGCCTCACGGACACTATCATAACTAAATTCCCATTATTTTCGCACCACCCAAATCACTAAAAATGGGTAGGAAAGCAAAAAAATAAAACAAATAACTAAATCTATTAGCAATTTGTTTCATTTTTCTTTAAATGTCTTTATTATTGATATTAGAATCATTTGTTTCGTTGAACGATACACTATTCTTGGAGTATTATTCAACCATTCATCAATTCATCCATCATTTTTCTAAAACACACCTCTCTCTTATATTCACTGCGGCATTTAATATATATAAACAAAAATAATAAGGCCAGTGGCAAACATATAGGAAACGCAATCCCGAGTATTCCCCACAATATTGTATTAAATAAAAATATATTTTTCAAAAATCTATACAACTTAACATCAGCCATAATCTACACCTTCTTTCCGTAATCTTCAACCGCATCTATAATAAATTGGTTAAGTGACTTGCCTGAAGTTTCTGCCATAGCTTTATATTCATCTTTCATTCCTTTGGAAATCCGTATCTTAATTTCATCATAATTATTTTCGATGTATTTTTGTGTATCCTTGTTATGTGCTTCTGAATATCTAGCCATTTAAGTTGAACGATACACCATTATTGGAGTATTATTCAACGCTGTCTCTTATACCATTTTTTACTAATATAAGTAATACAATATTTAAAAAAATAATTATGGCACTTATAACTCTTGCATTCATAAACTGTGCATCAAGTTCAATCATCTCTGCCCCCATTTCTCCGTGTCCAAGTGCTCTTAATCCCCAAAACAGAAGCATATTTATCCCTGAAAGAATCATTGTCATCCAGCTCAATATTGAAAATGCACAATTACCTTTACTTTTTTTGAAAGCCATTAATACTATACACATACTTACTACTAATACAATCTGAATGATATTATTGAACATAGCTAAAATCATTCTTGTTCCTGTCATATGGCCTTCCGCCATACATTCAGTGCAAACTCCGGGTATATTTTGATTAAACACATACCCATAACAAAACAACAACATAGCTATAAGTAGAACCAAATTAATTCCAGTAATAACTGCTAGTATTAGTGTATTTTTTTTTAATTTTAATGAATTTGACATATCTATTTTTCCTTTCTGTTCTGCACAATTCTTGAAGTATTATTCAACTAAAGACCGTCTTTACTCTTATATCTAGTCTCTATTTTTTTAATATCTTCAACAGACTTATTTAAAAAAATCGCTACTTCTTCGCAGCTATGACGCTGCAATGCCTCAAGAATAATTTCATTCTTTCCTTGTTCAATCAGCCCTTGACTCAAATTACACATCTTTATCATCCTTTCCAAACATTTGCCTTGATTTTCTGATACAATTCATATTCTACCTCTCCACCAACACCACTGCTTCGCAGTGCTTTGTCATCGGAAACATATCGAAAAGCTCAACCTTTTTCGCCTTATATCCTTTATTATTAAGATATGTTAAATCCCTGGCTAAGGTATCCGGGCCACAAGAAATATACACAAGCTTTTTAGGTGCAAGCTTCGCCACTGAATTTAAGAAGCGCTTGTCACTTCCTGTTCGTGGTGGGTCCATTATAACTGCATCTATTTTCTTATTGTTTTGTGCGAGATTTTCTATAAAATCACTTGCATCACAATTATAAAATTCAACATTTTTTATGTCATTAAGCTTAGCATTTATCTTAGCATCAGCAATGGCATCCGAATTAAGTTCAACACTTATTACATTTTTTACTTTGTCCGAAGCTATAATGCCTATAGTACCGATTCCACAATATGCATCTAGAATGGTCTCATTTCCCTTAAATCCAGCCAGCTCGATAGCTCTAGTGTAAAGCTTTTCTGTTTGAATGGAATTAATCTGGTAGAAGGATTTTGGAGAAATGCGAAAGCGCTTGCCACAAAGTATATCTTCTATGTATCCCTTGCCGTAAAGCACCATTTCTTTTTCGCCAAGGACCATGCTTGTCTTTCTGTTATTGATATTTTGAACTATTGTTGTTATCTCTGGGTGCGCTTCTAAAAGTGCTTTTATAAAATTATTTTTTCCTGGAAATATAGCATCAGCCATTACAAGCACTACCATAATCTGTCCTGTTTTGTGGGCTGTTCTTATAAGAACGTGGCGCAAAAGACCTGTTCTTCTATCCTCGTCGTAGGTACGTATTTTAAAAGATTTAAGCATATTTCTAATGGTTAAAATGATTGCATCCGCTTTTTCATTTTCAATCTGGCATTTGTCCACGCAGATTACATTGTGGGTGTTTGCCTCGTATACGCCAGAGATTACATTGCCCTTTTTGTCCACGTCAAAAACTGCATGAACCTTATTACGATAATTGTAAGGTTTGTCCATACCTGTTATCTTTGGCATTTTGCAATGCTTTGCCAATAATTTAGTCACATATTGCTGCTTCATTTCAAGCTGCTTTTTGTAAGGTATTCCCTGATAATCGCAGCCACCGCATTTATTTGAATAAATGCATTTTTTAATATTATCACTCATCATTACAGACTCCAGTCTTTAAGTGTCTCATAATAAACGCTTGCTATTTTCTTTATATCTTCACTATCTTTAACCGTAGATACGTCAGCTACCGCCACTGTAAAAAAGCCTGCATTTACGCAGGTTTCTACTGCGTGAAGGGCATCCTCTACTACAATAGCCTCACTAGGACTTACAGTCAGTCTTTTCATTGCATCAAGATATATCTTTGGTGAGGATTTACCCTCCCCTGCCTCTGTGCAGGTTATCATTCCTTCAAAATATTTATCAAGCCCTAATCTTTTAAATGCAGGCTCGATTAAATATCTATCCGTTGCAGTTGCAAGATACATCCTTATTCCACGTGATTTTAGATTTTCAAATACTTCAATGGCACCTTCCTTTAGAGGAAATTCATTTTCATACTTTTCACTTATTACGCCATTTACCTGTTCTACAAGCTCTTCGACTGTCTCTGGCAAATCAAAATGCTCTTTAAGATAAGTTGCCATTTCGATTATGGTCAAAGGTTTTAAATGTGCATACAAATCCGCAGGTGGCGTAATTCCACGACTTTCAAGATAGATATCCCCAACCTTTGGCCAAAACCACATGGAATTAAGTATAGTTCCATCGCAATCAAAAATTGCTGCCTTTATATTCATGGCTTATCTCCTTCTATTGTATGTATCAGCCAGTTTCCTAAGCTTTTTACAGTCGTTTTCATCAAATTCGCCATTTTTCATACGCCATTTCCAATTATCTCCTAAGGTAGAAGGGAAATTCATACGTGCGGCATTATCCTTGCCTAAAACATCCTGCATTTGCAATATAACTGTATCTGCAACACTCATATAAAGAGTTCTAATCATCGCATCTGGTATATCCTTAATGTCACTAGCACCAAGATAATCCATCATATAGGAAAGTTCTTTTTCTGATGCTCTGTTAATATGACCTACAAGTGTCTCATTATCGTGAGTTCCTATATAAACCACACTGTGCTTTTTATGAAAATGTGGTAAATGAGTATTACTTCCATCACCATCAAATGCAAAATCAAGCTCCTTCATACCTGGATATCCTGCTGCTTCTAAAAGTTCTTCTACATCAGGGCCTGTAACTCCAAGGTCCTCTGCAATAATCTTAGCATCGCCTATTACACTGTTAATTGCATTGATAAGCTTTATTCCCGGACCCTTCTCATACCATCCACTTTTTGCAGTCTTATCATATGGTATGCAGTAATATCTTACCATGCCAATAAAATGGTCTATTCTAATCACATCATACAGCCTTACATTAGCCTGCATACGTGCCTTCCACCAACTAAAATCATCTTCTTCGTGGGCCTTCCAATCATATAAAGGATTACCCCATTTTTGTCCGTCCTCAGAAAAGCAATCTGGTGGACATCCGGCAACATTTGTAAGCTCTAATTCCTCTGACAGACAAAACATCTTAGGATTTGCCCATACATCGGCACTATCATAAGCCACATATAAAGGTATGTCGCCTATAATGCTTATACCCTTTTCATTGGCATATTTCTTAAGTTTATTCCATTGTTCAAAAAACTTATATTGAATGAATTTATAAAATGCTATATCTTCCTTTAAAAGCTCCTCATAGTGCTTTAAGGCATCTGCCTTGCGACATTTGATATCCTCATCCCACAAAGCCCATTCCTTTTGTCCAAAATAAGCTTTTACAGACATATAAAGAGCATAATTATAAAGCCACTCTCCTTGTGCACTTACAAAGTCTTCATATTCTTTTGTGTCACTTAACAATTGCCAATTAGAAAATGCCTTTTTTAATAAAGGAAATCTCACATTATACAAATGTTCGTAATCTATATATTCTTCATTTGACACTTTTTTTACAATATCCAAATCATCTGCGCAAAGCAATTTTTCTTCTACAAGCATATCAAGATCAATAAAATATGGATTGCCCGCAAAAGCAGCCAGTGCCTGATATGGACTATCACCGTAGCTTGTTGGCGTTAGTGGCAGTACCTGCCAGTAGGTCTGCCCAGCCATAACTAACTTATCTACAAATTCGTATGAAGCCTTTCCAAATGTACCTATCCCATAAGGCGATGGAATACTGCTTATTGGTAACAATATTCCTGCACCTCTTACAAATTCCTTGCTCATATATTTCACCTATTATAAAACTTTTTGTAAAAATGATTTTGTTCTTTCATTTGTTGGATTATCAAATATTTCCTTAGGTGTACCTTCTTCAATTATTACACCTTCATCCATAAATATAACTCTATGGGCAACTTCCTTAGCAAAACCCATTTCGTGAGTTACAACTACCATAGTCATACCTTCTTTAGCAAGGTTTTTCATAACCTCAAGAACCTCACCAACCATCTCCGGATCAAGTGCTGATGTAGGTTCATCAAACAACATAATCTTTGGTGATAATGCAAGAGAACGGGCAATTGCCACTCTTTGCTTTTGACCACCTGATAATTGTGAAGGATATGCCATAGCCTTATCTTCAATACCTACTCTTTGAAGAAGCTCTAAAGCCTTCTTTTTAGCTTCTTCTTCGCTCATAAGCTTATGCTTAACAGGAGCTAATGTTACATTTTCCAATATTGTAAGATGTGGGAAAAGATTAAAATGCTGAAAAACCATTCCCACTTCTCTTCTTAACATATCAATATTAGTGCTCTTATCCATAATATTTACATCTTCAATTATGATATCACCACTGCTTGGTTCCTCAAGTCTGTTGATACATCTTAAAAATGTACTTTTTCCCGAGCCGGAAGGTCCTATTACAACCACACACTCGCCCTTTTTAATATTTATGTCTACGCCCTTAAGTACCTCTATTTTACCGAAGTTTTTATGCAAATTTTTAACGTTTATCACTCTTACGTAATCTCCTTTCAAATGCTGCAAATACTTTTGATAATACCTTTACGATTATATAATAGATTAAAGCTATTGTTATAAGTGGTATAAATGTCTCATAAGTTCTTGAAATAATAAAGTCTGAAGCCTTTGTTAAATCCTGTACTGCAACATAGCCTACTACTGAAGTTTCTTTTATAAGTACAATAAATTCATTACATAAGGCAGGCAAAATATTTTTAATTGCTTGTGGTAAAACAATATATCTCATTGTCTGACCATAAGTAAAACCTAGTGAACGTCCGCCTTCCATCTGGCCGTGGTCTACAGCCATAATACCGGCTCTAATAATTTCTGCCACATAGGCTGCACTATTCATACCAAATGTAACAATCGCCGCAACTACTCCAATTCTATTTTGGAATACAATCATATACATAATAAGCAACTGAACTATAACAGGAGTACCTCTTATTATGTCGATATAAATTCCTGCAATTCTTGATAAAATGGTCTTTTTATGTTTCTTTTCTTCTGTAAGCTTCATAAATGCAAGTATCATACCAAGAATGACACCTAATAATACTGCACATACAGATATAAGCAAGGTTACGCCTAAACCATTTAAAATTAATTTATAGCCGCCATTTGATATAAATACATATTCAAATGTATACCAAAGATTTACAAACCAGTTATCAGAAGTTTTTCTTACAATTACTTCACCCTCACCAAAGTATTGTTCTATGAGGGCATCGTAAGTACCATTTTCCTTAACCTTAGCAAGACCTTCATTCATAATTGTCAAAATCTCGCTTTTGTCCTTAGATACGGCAATTGCATATTCTTCTGCATCCATATTTGTATCGATATATTTTAATGTCTTTGTATTAGATGCAACAAATTTCTTAGCTGGACTAGAATCGATAATAACTGCATCAACACCGCCATTTTTAAGTTCTAATACTGCATCTGTACCTTTTTTAAAACGCTTAACTACTGTTGTTGTATCAGTAAGCATTGAATCCTCTGTACCAGGTGTAGCAATCAAATCACCTGTTGTACCCTCCTGTACAGCAATTCTTTTACCATTAAGCTGTTCTATGTCTGTTACCGTACTATCTATTGGAAGAATTATATACTGTGTAGCATTAAAATAAGTATCTGAAAAATTAACTGACTGCTTTCTTTCCTCTGTTACAGTCATACCTGCAATACTTGCATCAATACCGCCTGTTTGGATAGAAGCTATCAAAGATTTAAATTCCATATTTACAATCTCTACTTCATAACCCATCTCCTGACATATAGCCTTAATAAGGTCTACGTCAAAGCCAGTAGGTTTACCATTTTCATCCATATATTCAAATGGTGGAAACTCTGCATTAGTACCTACTCTTATAACCTTATCATTTTTCTTATCACATCCGGTAATCCCCACAAGCATAAGCAACATTATCATCCATAAAATTGCCAGTTTCTTAAAATTAAAAATCTTTTTCACGCGTAATCTCCTTTTATACCAAATACTAACTTTCATTATACTACATTTTCATAAAAAAAAGAAGATTTATAGCTAATTTTACGCTATAAATCTCCATTTTTATTATAACTGCTTTCTAAGTCCTTTAATAAATCCTAATATGTAATATGTTAAAATTGCATTTATCGGCAACTGTATGAGATTTTTTATCAATCTTGATACAAAATAGAAATTAAAACCTTTTCCATACATAAACGAAAGCCAATATGTACCTATTATAGAATTAACAACAATTGCTACAAATAACATTGCAATAACACATCTTATCATATATGTAACATCTATGGCATGCTTTGAAACCATACCTATTATCTGAACGAAAATATATAACAGAATCATTATCATAATCCCATAAAATCCCCATTCCATAGTAATGGTCTTTTTATCCGTATATGCTGCCAAAAGCACTGCAAAACCACAAAGTATGGACACTGTCATAGGTATTGCACGCTGTTTAAATACACTCATTACAAAGCTTATCGCTGCCAATATAATAATAATGCCTGCGATAACACCCATTGTTCCGCCACCTTCAATAAGCTCTATACCCTTTTTTGCAGTTTCGGAATTTTTGCTAAGCAATGGTGCAAATACCCATAAACCGCCGATAAAAAGTGGAATTACAAGAGAACTTATATATAGGACGCGTTCAAACATCTCATGTCTTATTTCCATAGTATCGTCTACAATTTTTTCTACCATCTTAGGAAATTTCTTGTAAAAGAACATTCCATATATCAAGCCCGACAAACCTGCATTTAGCGTCCAGCCAATAAAATATGTACCTGAAGGCTTAATAAAAAACTGAACTAAATCCGATAAAATTCCACAAACAAAACCCATAACCGGGCCAAACAAAGCACCAGTTATAACGCTTGCTATAAATGATACGGAAATTCTTAAGGAATCAGTAATCATTATTGACACAAAGCATGCTAATACAACATGTAATGCAATTAAAAGTGATGCTAAAATAAGTGATTTCAGATTTTTAAATTCTTTGGCAGAATCTGAAAAAGCCGCAAAAAAAGATTTCATATGTTTTTCCTCCTTTTGTTCGCTCTACATCGGGAGTTAAACAGTTATGAAATCTCATAATATTTATCTCTCATTATGTAGCAGCGGGATGCGAATCATATACCGCAAGTGCTACACACTTTTCGTCCTTATGACAACTCCCTGTTCACAAGGCACTTAACGCACACAATTCTACTCTGCTTATTTTTTTAATTTATATACACATTCTGTTACTCTGATATTCGTATTGAGTACAATATTCATCAAGCTTTCTTATGCTACCTTTGAACAGACATCTCATGTCTTCAAGCTCGAGATAATCAGCTGGTCTCATAAGTGCTGCAGGTTTTGGTAACTCAACCGCTTTGCTCTTTTCTAATACCTCACTTACAAATTGAGAACAAAAATAGTGTCTTTTTCTTTTTAGCTGAATGTTCATTCTACAACATATCAACCCTACAATATTGAAACGATACTCATCCATCCTAGAAGCCATATTTTCAACTTCTTTTCTGGCACTTTCATATGCTTCATCACTCACCTTAATCTCATAAAGAGCACAAGGTATATAGCTATGCTTGCCCAAAAAACCACTATCTAATTCTTCTTTTATCATACCTGCCGGTAGTGGTGTTCTGACACGCTTTCTGGCAAAGCTGTACATAGTACTTAAGCTAGGGTCAAATGAAATTGATACATGTGTATAATTGTCAGCTGTCAATAATCCTATAATTCTTGACACGCAGGAATCTGAGCGTGTCAACAAAATATATAACGACTTCATACCTTCACTTTTCCTCTTCATACTTCGAAGCCTTAATCGCCTCAAGATATTTTACAAAATGTATTTTATGCGCGATGGACATTATCATATTCCTAAGTAATTCTTTTAACTCTGAATTGGTATATCCAACTTCATCTAAATCATTCTTACATTCGAAAATATATCGCAATACATTCTCAAATTCATCGCAAAAATAATCATACGCCATCTCGTCAGAATAATAACGATGCTGTAAATCAATAAGCCACTTAATCTCTTCTAAGGACGCCACTGTCTTAGCAAGAGCTATGTATATAAGATATGCTATCTGCTCCTTACCGTACATTTTCTTTACAGGCGAACTTATAATCTTCTTCTTTACATAGTTACTAACCATTGAA
Source organism: Lachnospiraceae bacterium (assembly GCA_045543455.1). Lineage (GTDB taxonomy): Bacteria > Bacillota > Clostridia > Lachnospirales > Lachnospiraceae > SIG291. Next base: position 103,249 of record JAZQMK010000057.1, on the reverse strand, counting down.
GATGTAAGTTCAATACCTCCTAACAGTTCTAAATATCCATTAACTAACTGTACAACCTGTTCAAGAAATAATCCTGTATCCGGCAGTTGAGAATATCTTGGTAATTTAAATAATTGAATGTCTGTTTTTATCATATTTTCTACACTTTTACTCATACTGTATAGTATAAATATTTTACACTATATTGTCAACAAGTTTTTAAAAAACCGTTGACAAAGTTATAAAAACATTTTATTATAGTTATAGATAATTTAAAATATAGTTTTGAAATGGAGATATCGTATTATTATGAAGACTAAAATTGTATGTGATTCATCTGCAGATTTACTAAAATTAGACGGTGTAGCCTTTGCATCAGCACCGTTAGTTATAAGCACTAAAGAGACTTCTTATGTTGATGATGCCAATCTGGATGTATATAAGATGGTTGAAGAATTATCAGAATATAAAGGTCGCTCTTACACAGCCTGCCCTAGTGTTGACGCATGGCTTAACTGCTTTGAGGATGCTGATGTAATATATGTATGTACCATTACAAGCGGTCTTTCTGGTGCTTACAACTCTGCTATGGTTGCTGTAACACAATATCTTGAGACTCATCCAAATGCTAAAATTAAAGTATTCGATTCTTTAACAACAGGTCCTGAACTTAATCTTTTAGCAGAAAAAATTAGCGAATATGTAAAAGAGGGTCTTGACTTTGATACAGTTTGTGACAAAGCTCAAAAATACCTTTCTTCCACAAGACTTTTCTTCTCTTTAGAGTCCTTACACAACTTTGTTCAAAATGGTCGTGTAAGTAAAATAGTAGCAAGTGCTGCCGGTATTCTTGGTATTAGAATCTTTGGAACTGCAAGTACAGAAGGTACCTTAGAGCCTATGGCTAAATGTCGTGGTGACAACAAGGTTATCAATTCTTTAATAGCCGCATTAGAAAATGCTGGCTATAAGGGTGGAAAGATTAAGATTGCTCATGTTCAGAATTTAGATTTTGCCAATCGAATCAAAGAAGCTCTGATTAAAAAATTTGGCAACATTTCTCTTGAAATATACGAAACACGCGGTCTTTGTAGCTACTATGCTGAAAAAGGCGGTATACTCGTAGGATGTGAATGTATATAAAATAAGCAAAACGCACATCATTTTGAAACAATTCAAAATGATGTGCGTTTGTATATTACTGTGCTGATAATTCAAGCATTGATGCTGATAGATTATTAATCTGTTTTGAATCTTCAACAATTTTTTCTATGTAAGACTTATATTCTTCTATAGCCTTTATAATTTCATCTACATCTGACTTATTACCCTGTGAACAAGCTGACATTCCACCAACTCTACTCTTTAAGTCGTTAAAAATCATATCTACCTTCTCAATATTAGTATTCTGTGCTTCAATATCACCATATAACGATTCAAAGCTTGTACTTAAATCTGCAAAGCCCTTTTCTAATGCCTCAAAGGAGCTAAGGGATTGATCAATAGTTGCAGTACTTTCTACTAACTGAGTTCTTGTCTGATCTATCTTTAGTTTCATTTCTTCAACTACTGTAATAACCTTAGATGAACAATTATTACTGTCTAATGCTAAATCCTGCACTTGAGAAGCAACTACTGCAAAGCCTGCACCACTTTCACCAGCTCTCGCTGCTTCAATAGATGCATTAAGTGCAAGCATCTTTGTATTAGCCGCTATAGCTCCCATCTGTTCTACTACTACTGAAATTTCTTTTATCTGCTGTTGCAGTGAAGAAAATACTTCATTAGCATTATTAACAGTCTCTTTTATTGATTGAATCTGTCTGTCAACCACAATCATATCATTACGGCTTCCACTAAGAGCCTCTTCAACTTTTTTAACTTCATTATTAAGCGCATCTATATTTTTTTCTGTTACGACCACACTTTCGTGAGCACTTAAGCAGGTCTCATTAACTCCCACACTCTCATTCAAAATCATATCTGACGCCATAGAAAGATTCTTTGTTCTCATACCTAAAAGATCGTTAAGACCTTTTAGACCTTCTATTCTTCCAAGCGAACCAGAATAATTATCCTGTAGCTTTATACCCACCTTTTTAATTTCTTCCATAAGTGCCTCTGCCTGAGCAGTTTTAGCCATACTTACACCGATAAATGCTCGTCCACGGGTAATTACCAGATAAATAATAGTAGCTGCCAATAAAAATATAACATAACACATTATAAATTGTCCCAATGGGTCAGCTTTATCCGGATTAATTACATATAAGATGATAAGAAAGATACCTGCTAAAATCGTCTGAATTCTTGTATACAATGGTTCTAAATAAATTCCCGATAATGCTATTGCAGCTAAAAACAATGGAAAATCATCACTATAATAATCGCCACTAAAAATTGATATCAAAAAAATCAACACTACAAGAAATATACTTAACGCCAGCTGTCTTTTCTCTTGTGCAACTTTATTTATGTTCATAAAATAAATTACACCAATAAAAGTTCCAAGACTTATGGCAATTATTACTGCCGCAATAAAATTTGCCGAAATAAGATTTTTAAGCATAAATACGCCAGCTACAGCCATTGTAATTGTAATCATAAATTTGTAAATTTTCTCCTGCTGTATAGGAGGTTTTATTATTTGCGAACCACTATCCATACATTTTCTCCTTTTCATAAAATATTTATCGAACTTAATATATACTGTAGCACAAATTGTCGCAAAAATAAATAGTTTTAACAGCAAAAAATTTAAATTTTTTATAAACTATTTGAATAAAACAAACCGGCTACTATAAAATAGCAACCGGTTCATTATATTATTTCTTTAGTTTTGCAAAAAAACCTGTTTTTTCGTACTCTTCTCTTTTTATACCAGTCAATGTATATCCTGTTTTTTCAACCAATGCTTTAATCTCATCATCTGAAATATCATTTTCAAGGATAATAACAGTTTCTTTGTTTTTATGAGAAGATTCAACTTTTTTAACCTTAAGATTATTGCGTACCACGTCATTGACATGCGCTTCACACATACCACACATCATTCCATCAATACCTAAAACAATCTTTATCATTTGATTTACCTCTCTTAATAATTCTGTTCGCTAATTTCAAAATAACTTTGTGGGTGCGCACAGGTTGGGCAAAGCTCTGGAGCCTTTGTACCAACTACTATATGTCCACAATTACGGCATTCCCATACCTTAACTTCGCTTTTTTCAAATACCTGCTTAGTTTCAACATTGTTAAGGAGTGCACGATAACGTTCTTCGTGGTGCTTTTCAATAGCAGCTACTAAACGGAATTTTGCTGCAAGCTCTTTAAAACCTTCTTCCTCAGCTGTCTTTGCAAAGCCCTCATACATATCTGTCCATTCGTAATTTTCGCCCTCTGCTGCCTCTTTAAGATTATGTGCAGTATCGCCTAAAGCTTCAAGCTCCTTAAACCACATTTTTGCATGTTCTTTTTCATTTTCTGCAGTTTTCAAAAAGATTGCTGCAATCTGCTCATAACCTTCTTTTTTAGCCACAGAAGCAAAATATGTGTATTTATTTCTTGCCTGTGATTCTCCGGCAAATGCCGCCATAAGATTCTTTTCTGTTTGTGTTCCCTGATACTTAGACATAAAAAATACCTCCATTTAAAATTAATTATAGCTTTATTATTGCACTTTTTTATTATTTTTTCAATATTTTATTCTTTACTTTTTTAACTATAGCTGATGATATTATATAATTCATATTTAATTAACTCATTAACAACAGACTCAAAGCCATCACCATCATCCCAGCAATAAGTCCATATATTGATAAATGATGCTCTCCATATTCTCTTGCCGCTGGTAAAAGCTCATCAATAGAAATAAATACCATAATACCGGCCACTGCACCAAATATAATTCCATATACCACGTCATTCATAACAGGCATAAGTAAAAGCCAGCCTATCAAAGCACCTATAGGTTCTGCAAGCCCCGATAAAAATGAATATAAAAATGCTTTCTTTCTAGAGCCAGTAGCCTGATATATAGGTACAGAAACAGCTATTCCCTCTGGGATATTGTGTATTGCTATAGCTGCAACTATAGGAAGTGCCAATTGTAAATTTTCCATAGCTGATACAAATGTTGCCAAACCCTCTGGAAAATTGTGAATGCCTACAGCCAGAGCCGTAAATAATCCCATTCTCATTAGCGCCCCTTCTTTTTTACACTCTTTAGCATCCGCAACTACACATTTTGTTTCATGAGGGTTTTCCTCAGAAGGAATTAATTTATCTATAAAGGCTATTATAAACATTCCTAGAAAAAAAGCCCCAGCCACTGCCCATGCACCTTTTTCTTCTCCTAAGCCTGATTTTAAATTATCACCGGCTTTTACTAATATCTCCACCATTGACACATATATCATTACACCGGCAGAAAATCCTAAGCTTACCGATAAAAACACCTTATTAGTTTTTTTTGAAAAAAATGCAATCAGACTGCCTACTCCTGTACTTAATCCTGCAATTAATGTTAATAAAAATGCCAAAAATATATTACTCATAACATATCCTCCTTCACAATTATAATATACAAATATTCACAAAATGCACCAGTTAGTTTTGACTAACTATATTTTAACCATTTACTGTTTTTTTGTCAATACTATATTAAATCCTATCATATTTCAGTAGCCATTTTTCTATTTTTATTATATATTTATTTTAATAAAATTAACATACTTAAAATGGAGAACTTTATGGATATTGCAAAAAAATCAAATATGACAACCGGTTCAGTCTTTAAAATTATAATTTTATTTGCACTTCCTATATGTGCAGGCAATATCTTACAACAGTTATATGGCACTGTCGATACTCTTGTTGTAGGTAATTTTTGCAGTTCCAATTCATTAGCAGCCATAGGTACAAGTACTCTGCCTTCTGAGCTAATGCTTTGCATCTTCATAGGAATAGGAACTGGTGTGTCCATTATTGTTTCACAATGTGTAGGTGCCAAAAATAATGCTCGCCTTATAGAAATTATCAAAACGGCTGTATCATTTTTGTATATTTGTGCAATTCCTTTATCAATAATAGGATTCTTTTTAAGTCCGCTTTTATTACAATTATTAAGAGTTCCAGAAGAAACAATGCCTATTTGTCTTTCATATGTAAGAATTATATTCATAGGTACATTGGGAAATATCGGATATAATATGAATGCAGGTATTTTAAGAGGAATGGGAGACAGTATTTCTTCTCTGATATTTCTCGTTATATCCTGTATAATTAATATAATTCTTGATTTAGTTTTTGTAATCGCCCTTAAAATGGATGTAGCCGGCGCAGCTCTTGCCACTATTATTGCCATATATAGCTCCTGGTTTTTTAGCATTGTATACATCAAGGTAAAATATCCTAATCTTGAGTTTTCGCTATTACCTAAGGAATTTAAGTTATCAGCACTAAAAAACATAATAAAAATAGGATTTCCTTTAGGACTGAACAACTCCATATATTCTGTTGGTCATATAGCAATGCAGGCGCTTATTAACTCTCAGGGACCAATATTTATTGCTTCCTGCACACTTTCATCAAGGGTAGTTGAGCTTGCTAATATTGCCATTGTATCGCTTTCATCAGCAGCATCCACATTTTCAGGACAAAACTACGGTGCAAAGCAATATAAAAGACTAAGAAAAGGAGCCTGGCAGCTTCCTCTTATATCAGGACTTATTACTATATGTGCTTCCGCATTAGTACTTATCTTTTGCAAACCAATATTAGGATTATTCTCTAAGGATTTATCAGTAATAAATGGCGCCTCAAAAAATCTGTTTATAATGCTTCCTTTTAGTTGGACTTATGCTGTATTTGACACAATTATTTATTTTGTAAACGGCATAGGCGAGATTAAATATTCAACTATCATAAATATATTAGCCTTGTGGGCAGTAAGAATTCCTTCAGGCTATTTGGTTGCACACTTTATAGGGGGTACCTATTGTGTTGCTTGTTACCCAATAAGTTATATATTTGGAATGCTTTGCATGATGGCATTTTTCCTTACCCCAAAATGGAAAAATCTTAAAGTACTAAATAATACATAGTTACAACACAAAAACCGCCGAATGGCGGTTTTTGCATATCATTTTATACATTACACTTTAAATCTACTAATTTTTTTAATAAGCTCTACTGATTCTTTCTTTAATTCCTTTGCACTTTGATCTACCATACGGCTATTTGTAGAAACATTATTTGTTGTTTCTTGCATTTCTTTAGTTGAGTCTACTATATGTAACACGGCAGACTGTTGTTTTTCTAAAACATTATCCATATTTTCTACAATATCATTAACTCTTCCTACTCGCTCTATTATTTCTTCAACTCTATTGTTAGTTTCTTCGACCTTAACATTTAGCTCAACAAATGCAATTTTTGCATCTGCAACTGCATCTGTATTATTTGCAACTGCATCTATGCTAGTATTCATATGTAACATTGCTGAATCTACTGTATTTTTAATCTCTAATGTTATCTTAGCAATATCATCTGCTGCCGAACTACTATTTATAGCCAGCTTACCTATCTGTTCTGCAACAACACCAAAGCCTCGTCCTGCTTCTCCTGCTCTTGCTGCTTCAATAGAAGCATTTAAAGAAAGCAAATTAGTTTCTTCAGCAATATCCATAATTATATTTACCATATTGTCAATGCGTATCATTGCATTGCCAACATTTTCAATCTGTAATGCCAAGGTTCCTATTGTCTGATTAATACTTTCCATTCCCTCATTAATCTTTTCCATATCCAATTTTCCTTTTTGAGACATTACAACACTTTCGCTCATAAGTGCTTTAGCGCATTGACCATCTCCATATGTATGACCAATCAATTCTAACAATTGACCCATCTGATTACTTACTTCATTAGCTTCTATAGAAAGTTCATTTGCAAGGTTATCTAACTTTCTCATAACTCTTTCCTGACTTTCTGCAGAAGACATAAGTGAACTTGAAGTAACCTCATTATCTACAGATTGTTTATTCAGCCAGTTTGCAGTATCTCTAATCTCTGAGATTGTGCTTCTCATATTAGCCACAAATTTGTTCATATTATTACTCATAGTAGCTATTTCATCACTACCCTTTATTGTAATATTATGTGTAAAATCCCCTTTAGCTATATCATCTATAATACCAGTCACCTTAGCTACTGGCTTTACTACTTGATTAGTAAGTGTCAATATAATCACAACTAACAATGTAGTAGCTATAACAGCGATAACAAACATTACTATCTCAGTCTTATTTAATTCTTTTAACACAACACTTTCGTCCACATATGATACCAAACACCAATCTGTATTATCAATCATATTGACACTTACATAATATTTATCATTATCGCCTTTTATTTTTACCGTATCTGTACTCTCTTCTTCAATAACATCCGCTATTTTTGCGTACATAGAATCAATTTCATTATTATCTAAAGAAATTGCTACCATTTTACTATCCGGATGTGCAATTATAGTCTTGCTGGACTTAGTAACAATAAATACCTTTATATCCTGACTAGACGATATATCTCTTACTTTTTCACTTACATAGTCCAGATACACATCCGTTGCCAAAACTCTCACAGCTGGAGTGTAATCCATTCGTACACTTGCACTTACGCACACCTGACCAGTCATAGAATCGTAATAAGGTTCTCCAAATGCAAACTCCTCATTATCTTTACCATCTATATACCAGTCTCTTTCAACTAATACCCAATCATCTCCCGGCACCCAATCTGAAGCATCTAAATACATTCCACTATCATCACCCATATAAAGACCTATCGGATATGCCGGATTTTTTTCATAACTAGACTTCATAAATTCCAAGATAGCCGCATTATCCGCAAAATATCCGCCATTAATAGCATCCTTGTAAATATCTAGCTCTGAAAAAATCTCTTCTGTCCATATACCAATGTCACCTGCATATACCTTAGAATCAGCCTTTACCTTATCCATCGAAATATCTACAATCATATTTCTGGCTAATACAAAATATATAATAATTATCATTAGTACTATTGGCACTATTACTCCCACTAATTTCAGCCTTAATCCTATTCTATTCTTTTTCATATAGGCACCTCCTACATTTACATGTTGTTAACATTTTATCACATAGAGGTGCCTATTGTAAATACATTTAGACCCTTTTCTCCTGTATATCTTCTTCAATTCTCAACAACTCATTGTATTTTGCAACTCTTTCAGAACGACTTGGTGCTCCTGTCTTTATAAAGCCGGCATTTAGTCCTACCGCCAAATGAGCAATAAATGTATCCTCACTTTCTCCCGAACGATGAGAAATAATAGCTTTATAGCCATGATTTTGAGCCATTTTTACCGTTTGAATTGTTTCAGAAACAGTACCTATCTGATTTGGTTTAATCAAAATACTATTACAGCAGTTATTTTCAATTCCTTTTTGCAATCTTTCAGTATTTGTAACAAATAAATCATCTCCCACAAGCATAACTTTATCAGAAAGTGTTGCCGTAAGCTCTCTAAAGCCTTTCCAATCTTCTTCATCTAATGCATCCTCGATAGATATTATTGGATATTTTTCAATAAGCTTTGTCCAATAAATAATAAGCTCCTTACCCGTGTAAGAAACTCCCGTTTTGGGCAAAATATATTCTCCCTCCTTTTTTCCCTTCCACTCACTTGCTGCAGCATCAAGAGCAATAAAAAAGTCCACTCCTGGGATATAACCAGCTCTTTCAATGGCCTTTAAAATATATTCTATGGCAGTCTCACAATCTGCAATATCCGGGGCAAAGCCACCTTCATCACCCACTCCACAGGATAAATTTTCTTCTTGTAAAATGGCTTTAAGCTTATTAAATACTTCTACGCAGCGTCTTAAATTTTCCTTAAAACAAAGCTCCTTTACCGGTACAATCATAAACTCCTGTATGTCTAAACCATTATTAGCATGAGCTCCTCCATTTAAAATATTCATCATCGGAATTGGCAGCTTTCTTGCATTAATTCCGCCAATATATTTATACAACGGCATATTATAAGCTTTTGCAGTTGCATTTACCACCGCTATGGACACTGCTAAAATACTATTTGCTCCAAGTCGTGATTTATCCTTAGTGCCATCAGCATTTATCATAACTTCATCAATTTTATAAATATCATCAGCATCCATTCCAATAAGTTTATTGGCAATTATAGTATTAATGTTGTTTACTGCATTTTTAACACCTTTTCCCATATAGCGTTTTTCGTCACCGTCTCTTAACTCAACTGCCTCAAACTCACCTGTTGATGCTCCACTAGGCGCTATAGCACTACCCTTACTTCCATCTGACAAAGTTACTGTAGCCTCAACTGTAGGGTTGCCCCTCGAATCAAGTATTTCTCTTCCATATACCTCTTTAATTATAAAATTCTTCATACCTTGTACACCCTCCTGCTAAATTTTACAGGATTATTATACACATATTGGTATTTTTTATCCCCTCTTTTTTTCCTTTTTCCATAATCCCGAAAAGTAAAATACAATTCCTATAAAAAATGGTGTAAAGCCTGCTAGTGCATCGCCTAACCAGAAACCAAAATGCTTCATTTCTAATACTAGACCAAATAATACTGATAAACCTATTCTTAAAACAATTCCGTCTAAAATAGCTGTTACAAAATTAATCTTATAATTGCCACTCCCATTGATAAGTGCATTCATACCTGCTCTACACGCGCTTCCAAAGAAAATCAGCACCGCAATAGGTACATATTCATATGCAATAGAAAGTACTGCTTCTTCTCTCGTAAAAATACTGAATATTTCTTTAGGAAACAAGCATATACATATTGATATAGCAGCAGCAATTGACAGGGTAATTGCATACAATCTTAATATAATCTTTTTTACTCTTATATACTCTTTTGCCGCAATATTTTGTCCGACCATACTTGAGCCGGCTGTATTAAGTGCATTAGACACGAGATTACTAATACTGTTAAATTTGTTAGCAACTCCCGCAAATGCCGATACTGCAACACCATAAGAGTTAATCCAAGAATTAACAAATAGCTTCGAAAAATGAATTGCTGCTGATTTTATAGCCATTGGTGTACCAAGCTTTAATAAATCTGCCAGCATATCCTTATCCCATCTTATAAAGTCAGCAATACTAATATTTAATTCAAACTCTTCTCTCTTTATAAGCATAAATGCTCCACAGCTTATAAAACTTACACCCTGACTGATAACAGTTGCTAAAGCTGCTCCAAAAGTACCCATATCAAATACTTTCACAAATAATATATCCAGCACCAGATTCATTACTGCCGCTATACTTATAAAAATAAATGGATGCTTAGAATCTCCCATTCCACGCATTATCGCACTAACTATATTATAACCATATATAAATACCAGTCCCACCATACATACGGTAGAATATTGTAGGGCTCCATCATATGCCTCAAAAGGTGTATTCATCCACTCCAATATTTGATTTCTTAAAAGCAGACAAACTATACTGACACTCAACGCACAAAGCACTAGAAATGAGAACATATTTCCCACAAAGCGCCCTATTTTATCTCTTCTTTTTGAGCCTATGTACTGAGCAATAATTACTTGACCGGCATTAGCATACCCCATAGCCAAAAATGTCATAAAGCCTGAGACATCACCGCCAACAGATACTGCCGAAAGTCCGTTTTTCCCTAATACATTGCCCACAACTATCATATCTACCATATTGTATACTACCTGCAACATATTTGATAAAAACAAAGGTGTTGCAAATAATACAAGCTGCTTTGTGATATTACCACTTGTAAAATCCTTTATCTGACTTTTTTTCATATATTTAATGCTCCGTTTCTTCGTCTGTTATATAATTATTACTTAATCTCGTATTTTTTTCAAGTAATTGTTTTTGTATTTAAATAATGTTATAATATTATCGTTTGGAGGTGGACTAATTTTATGTTTAAAAACAAAAAATCCGAAAAATCCGGTTTAAGTATTATTATCGTTGGCTGCAGTAAAGTAGGTATTACACTTATTGAACAATTAAGTAAAGAAGGCCACGATATTACCATTATTGATAAAAATGCTGCTGCCATTGAAAATGTTTCCGGCACCTATGATGTTATGGGCATCATTGGTAATGGTGCCAGCTATAGTGTCCAGATGGAAGCAGGAATTGAAAATACTGATTTAATAATCGCAGTAACTGATTCTGATGAGCTTAATCTTTTGTGCTGTGCCGTTGCAAGACGTGTAGGACGTTGTGCTGCCATTGCCAGAGTACGAACTCCTGACTACAGTGATGATGTAGCATATTTACGTGAAAGATTGGATTTGGCACTTATTATCAATCCTGATTTAGAAGCAGCAAGAGAAACTGCACATATTTTATTTTTACCAACAGCCCTAGAGATTAATACATTTGCTCACGGTCTTGCCGAAATCATCAAAATCAAAATACCTGAAGGTAATATTTTAGACGGAAAAACTGTAGCTTATCTTGGTCAGAACATTAACAACAATGTACTTGTCTGCGGTGTTGAACGTGATAATAAAGTATTTATCCCTGATGGTAATTTTGTTCTCCACAATGGAGACTTAATGTCATTTACCGCATCAAGAAGTGTGGCACGAGAATTTCTTAATAAAATCGGTTTCCAGACTAAACAGGTTAAAAATACTATGATAATAGGCGGTAGTAACGCTACCTATTACCTTGCCAAGCAGCTTTTAGAGGTTGGTATTGAAGTTAAGATTATAGAGGCTGACAGAAAACGCTGCGAAGAATTGAGTCTTCTTTTACCAGATGCCATAATAATAAATGGTGATGGCACTAATGAGGACTTGCTTAAAGAAGAAGGTATTGAGTACACTGAATCCTTTGTACCTTTAACTGGTATAGATGAAGAAAATATAATGCTGACACTTCACGCACAACGTATTTCTAATGCCAAAGCAATTACAAAAATTAATAGAATTGATTTTAAAAATGTAATAAATAACCTTAATCTAGGAAGTGTTATTTATCCACGTTACATTACTTCAGAAGCCATTATTGCCTATGTTCGTGCAAAAAAAGCCTCTATGAACAGTAATATTGAAACCTTGTACCGTATATTTGACTCTAAAGCCGAAGCTATTGAGTTTACCATAGATTCTGCTTCTCCTGTAACAAATATACCTCTTATGAATCTTGCCTTAAAAGATAATCTTTTGATAGCATGTATCAATCGTAATGGTAAAATTATTATGCCACGTGGTAACAATATGATTAAGATTGGTGATACTGTTGTGATAGTAACTACACACACAGGTTTAAAAGACATTCGTGATATTTTAAAGTAGAGGATTAGAATATGAACAAAGCAATAATCAGATATATTTTAGGATATGTTTTAAAAATTGAAGCAGCATTTTTACTTCTGTCTGCTTTAGTAGGGCTAATCTATGGTGAAAAGGAAGGTTTTGCATTTTTGATAACTGCTCTTGTAAGCATTATTATAGGACAGCTTATGACTTTTAAAAAGCCCGCCAGTTCTGTCTTTTATCTCAAAGAAGGATGTATCGCTACTTCCCTTGCTTGGATTGTACTCAGTATATTCGGTGCTTTACCATTTGTTATAAATGGCGATATTCCAAGCTTTACAGATGCTCTTTTTGAGACAGTTTCAGGTTTTACAACTACAGGAACCACAATTTTAAATGACGTTGAAGCGCTTTCGCACTGTAGCCTTTTTTGGAGAAGTTTTACACACTGGATTGGCGGTATGGGAGTTTTAGTCTTTCTTTTAGCTATTGTGCCCCTTAGCGGCGGTTCTAATATTAATCTTATGAAGGCCGAGAGCCCTGGTCCTTCTGTTGGCAAATTAGTACCTAAACTTCGCTATACAGCACGTATTTTATATATCATTTACGTGGTTATGACCCTTGTACAGATAATACTCCTATCATTTGATATGCCAATATTTGATGCACTTACTCTTTCATTTGGTACTGCAGGAACTGGTGGTTTTGGTATAAAAAATGACAGTATAGCAAGCTATTCTGCCTATTCACAGTGGGTAATAACCATATTTATGATACTGTTTGGTGTTAATTTTAATGCTTATTATTTAATTCTTTTCAAAAAATTTAAACAGGCATTTTCTATTGAAGAAGTCAGATGGTATTTCATTATTATTGGTATGGCCATTTTAACCATATTTATAAGTCTTAAAACTAATAACTATGGCGATACCGGTTCTATACGCCATGTCGCATTTCAGGTTGCCTCAATAATTACAAGTACGGGATATTCAACTGTTGATTTTGATCTTTGGACTGAAACTGCTAAAACCATACTTATATTCATTATGTTTATTGGTGCCTGTGCCGGAAGTACAGGTGGTGGTATTAAGGTTTCAAGATTTTTAATAGGTGCTAAAAGTATTTTAAGAGAATTAAATTCTTATATTCACCCAAAGAGTATTAAACAAATAAAAGTAGACGGCAAACCTATTGATAACAGCATAGTTCATTCCGTTGGTGTATATTTTGTAACATTTATTATTATATTTGGTGCATCTGTACTTTTAATTTCCTTTGACGGTATGGATTTTACAACTAACTTTACAGCTATAACAGCAACGCTTAACAATATTGGTCCAGGACTTTCTTTAGCTGGACCAACAGAAAGTTTTTCGTGCTTTTCAGCATTTTCTAAATATGTAATTATGTTTGATATGTTGGCTGGACGACTTGAATTCTTCCCTCTTCTTTTATTGTTCCATCCGGTTTCAATAAAAGAGTGGTTTTCAAAAAGATAACACATATTCCATATACTAAAAATAGCCTTAGAATAGTGAACACTCAATATTCTAAGGCTTTATTTTTATTCTTCATCAAGACTCTGTATATATTTATGCATTGATTCTGCAACTATTTTACTATGGGCAACTGCTTCAACTACTGTTCTTGCTCCATTTACAACATCTCCCGAGGCAAATATACCAGGTCTTGATGTATGACCTGTCTCATCAGCATCTAATAGGCCTCTACTATTAGCCTTAAGACCTTCTGTTGTATTTACCAGACGGCTTTGTGGTCCCTGGCTAATCGATATAATTACACTATTTGCAGGATATAAAGTAGCACTTCCTTCAACTTCTGTTAAGTTGCCTTCTTCATCCTCAATAACATCTGCAAAAATTACACCTTCGTCTGTAATTTCTATTGGCTTTTTGTTATATTCAAAATTAACACCTTCAAGCTGTGCATAGCTAAATTCATAATCACTTGCTGTAATCTTTTTGGTAATCGAAAAACATGTTATATCCTTTGAACCTTTTCTTAATGCAGTTCTTGCAACATCCATAGCTGCATTTCCAGCACCAATAACAATAACCTTATTACCAAGTCTGTAGCTATCAGGATTATTAAGATAATTGATGGCAAAATGTACATGTCCAAAGCTTTCACCCTTTATATGAAGTGTATTTGGTTTCCATACACCAGTACCAACAAATATAGCCTTATAGCCGTCTCTAAATAAATCTTCAATTGTAAGTGCTGCACCTATAGTTGTATTAGGTCTTACTTTAATACCCTTAAGTTCTAAATGTCTATATTCAATATCGTCAAGCACACTCTTAGGAAGTCTGAATTCTGGAATACCATATCTTAGTATTCCTCCAATCTTATCCTTTCCTTCAAAGATTGTAACCTGATAACCATATCTGGCAAGAATAATTGCAATTGTAATACCTGCAGGACCTGAACCTATGATAGCTACCTTTTTGCCATTAGATGGATGTGGACCATTAACCATCTGATTTGCATAAGTAGAAGAAATATAATTTTCAATAGTTGAAAAATGTACAGGTGCTCCTTTTTTACCTAAAACGCAGTGACCTTCGCACTGGTTTTCATGATTACATACAAGACTGCATACTGTTGTAAGAGGATTATTTTCAAATAACATTTTTCCTGCTTCATTAAGCTTATTATCCTTTAAAAGTCTTATAGCTTCAGGGATATTTGTATTAATTGGACAACCTTTCTGACATTGTGGTACCTTGCATTGCAAACAACGGTTTGCTTCATCCATTACATGTAGTGCCATACTATTCCTCCATTACTTATTATTTTCTTTTCTTGCTTTTTTATTATTATACATCATTTCATCAGCAGCCTTTAATAATGTCTCGTAGTCATAATTACCATCCGGTACTGCATAACCAAATGAAAATCTAAGTGCTACATTTACATCATCCCCTAAACGGGCTGTACTGTGCTCCTGAATATATCGTATCGTGTGAATTGTATTTGTAATTTCATCCATATCATCATATTCATATAAAAATAATACAAATTCATCTCCGCCTATTCTGGCTGACAAACTTTCCTTAATACCGAAATTATTAATAATTGCGGCTATTTTCTTTAAGTATACATCACCTTTATCATGACCATAATTATCATTTATAGTCTTAAGGCCATCTGCATCTAGCATAATCAAAGTACAATACTCTATCTTCTCTGGTTCATTTAACAGCTCCTTAATTCGGCTCTCAAAACCTCTTCTGTTGTAAAGACCGGTTAAAATATCAATATCTCTTTCATTTTCAACAGTTTTTAGTTTAACAACATCATCCGTTACATCAACTATTACGCCAAAAACTTCATCTTCATCTTTTATTTCTTCGATTTTTACATAGCTGTTCTCATTGAGCTTATACACACCTTCCATATTTTCCACTGGTCTTGTATAAATAAGATCAATGTATTTATTAAACAATTTAAAATCTGATGCAAGGGTTTCTAATTCGCCCTCCGGCAAATCTAACACCTCTTTTATATAACCTGTAAAACGAACCTTTTGCATACTATTGTTATATTCATACACAGCTATATATGTATTGGTTTTACTAAGTACATAAGACATCTTTTTATTATTTTCCAAAAGACTTTTCTTCATAACATTAATATATTTACTTAGTTCAGCAAATTCAATATTTGTTTTAACGTTTACAGTATCTTCGAAGTGTCCGTTTGATATATTTTCCAGCTTGAAATTAATATCTTTGATACCCTTTACCACATATTTATCCAAGCAACTTATAATAACATTTGACAAAACAAATATCACAAATCCAATACACATTACTATAACTAATGTATTCATTGGTACACGCTCGTACAATTTACTATTCAACACTCCGTAACCAATATATTTGTCTTCATACTCATCAAATACCACAAACATATTTTTACCATTGATATTATCATGAAAACCATTGCGGTCATTCTTAATTTCATTCATGGAAAGCCCTATCTCATCCACTGTTTTACCTAATATATCGTCATCTGTAGCACCAACCACCTTGCCACTGGACTTTTCAATAGCCACGAAATCTGCTTCCGTATTTATCTTAAATGAACGAAATATATATGATAACTCATTCTTTTTAGTAACCTTTTGAACATTTACAGGCTCCATACCTACCTGAACAATAAACTTGCCGGATTCACTCCAAAGAGCTGAATATTGCATTAATTTACTTTCTGCTGTATTAGGAGTTATACTCTGCACCAATTTTAAACTTTTATCCTCTAATAAAGGTTTAAAAAAGCTTATCTGCTCGCCACTATCAAACGAAAGGCCATAGTACTTTTTATGAGTGCCTGCATATATACATCCGCTTTCATCAAACAGATGAATCTCATCCACACCTACTAGTTGTGCAACTTCCTTTAGCGCTTCTATATCGTCAATAAGCTGTGGTTTGCCTTCAAGAATATGCGAAATAACTTCTGCATTATTAAGACAATTTTGCTTATATTCCTTAGTGATATTGTCTAATTCAACTCTATTATCTTCTAACACCTGATTAATAAGTGTAAATGTCTCCTTAGAATGTATATAGGCACGTTTTTGTTCATTTAATATTTGAATACTTAATACCATAAACATAATAACTACTATTAGTATCCAGGAAATAAGCTTCATATATCTACTAATCATACTCTTTAGTGACTTCATATTTTCCTCCCAATATACATTTTCACCTTCGCAAATTCACTTGTATTATATCAAATTCGGATAAAAATCTCAACTAAACATCTAAAATATATTCCCAAGGAAGTTTTTCCTTAGTTTCTATTCTAAACCCTGCTCTTATACACTGGCTTAAATATTTAAGTTTAGCATCTACCTTTTCGTTAAAAGCATAGCTTTCATCCTGATATCCATGATAATATGACATTGCATATCCAAATATAGTTGCTCTGTCTTCTTCTGGATTATTGCAGCCG
The DNA here is from genome assembly GCA_045543455.1 of Lachnospiraceae bacterium. GTDB lineage: Bacteria > Bacillota > Clostridia > Lachnospirales > Lachnospiraceae > SIG291. The sequence continues at coordinate 85,922 of JAZQMK010000057.1, read as the reverse complement.
TAGCTATATGTAAAATACAATGAATTATCGCCTTCTAAAAACACTTCATTTTCTCTTTCATCCCCACCATATTCAAAGCCCGGAGGATTAAATGTATTCCATTTTTCTTCTGTAAGCGCAGTTTCAAGTCCCGGAGCCCTCGTAAACAATCTATCATTAATTGCATGACCTATTTCATGATGTAATGTATATACAAAAAAATCTCCATTATCTTCTCCATTTACACAATTAACATCCATCTGAAGCATCAAATTACTTCCACCACTAAAATACACGCCTGGAGCATACCCCTCATCCACAAGTTGTATGCACACAGTTCTCTCTACATTCATATCTGAAAAGTTCTTAAAGAAATCCTTTGGATATGCAGATAAAGTCAGATCAATATATTCAAGACATGGCTCTATCTTAGCATATTCATAGCAAGGTAATGCTCCACCAGTTTCTTCCATTATCTTGTCCGCAATAAGAATTATTACTCCATATTTGTCGCTAATATTCTTTGCTTTTGCATATAAAGGTGCCAAATCCTCTCTTGTTACTGTAAATGCATTAGCTATATCAACTTCATATCCACCACTATATGAATCATCTGCAAAGCTTTCTTCATTAGCTCCTGAAAAATTACCTTTCTCAAATTCTTCTGCCAAATTTCCTTCGCCTATGTATTCATGAAAAAAATATTGAACATTAAAACTGTCATATCTGTATTCACTAAATATTGTTTTGTTATTAGCTGCACTATACTCTATCTTTTTAGTTATTTTACCATTTTCATTCTTCCACATTTTCACAAAACTGCCATCATTACCTTCTTCTAAGGTATATTCAGGTGCTTTTGTAGGAGCTTCTGTTGGTGCTTCTGTAGTTGGCTCCTCCTTGGCTACAGTTGTTGTTATTGCATCAACTGATGTATTCTCATTATTATTAACTTCCTTTTTACAGCCTGATGACACGCAAAACGTCACCAATAACAGTAAAAACACTATTTTTTTCATAAATTATTCTCCTCATTTTTCATCATTTACTATCTAGCTTTCCAAACTGTGTTTCATAAAGCTCCGTATATGTTCCACCAGCCTTTACAAGCTCGCTATGAACACCACGTTCTACAATCTTACCATCCTTGATAACCAAAATCTCATCCGCTGCCAAAATTGTTGAAAGCCTGTGTGCAATAAGTATACTTGTTCTTGAATGAATAATTGGATCGATTGCCTCTTGAATCTTACTTTCTGATATTGAATCAAGAGAAGATGTTGCTTCATCAAATATAAACAACACCGGATTCTTTAATAAAATTCTGGCAATTGATATTCTTTGTTTTTCACCGCCTGACAACTTAAGACCTCTATTACCTACCATAGCATCTAAGCCCTTTTCCTGCTTCTTAATGAAATCATAGATATTAGCCTTTTTACAAGCCTCAATAAGCTCTTCTTCTGTAGCATCCGGCTTAGCATATAAAAGATTTTCTCTAATAGTACCATTGAATAAATATGTTTCCTGGCTTACAATACCTATATTTTCTCTAAGGAATTCCAAATCAAGCTGCTTAACATTTAATCCATCAAATGTTACCTCACCTCCGCACACATCATAAAGACGTGGTATAAGATTGATAATTGTACTCTTTCCTGAACCAGATGGACCTACAATAGCTATACTATTGCCACTCTTTAAAGTAAAGCTTACATCCTTTAATATCTGACGCTCAGGATTATATGAAAACTGAACATTTTTAAATTCCACATTTCCTTGTGCCTTATCAGGTCTAATAGCATCTGGTGCATTTTGAATTTCAACTGGCATATCAAAATATTCAAAAATTCTAGTAAATAATGCCATAGAACGAATCCATTCAACCTGCATATTAAGAAGCGAATTAACAGGACCATACATTCTTCCAAGTAAAGCTACAAGTACAGTAATATCACCTACAGAAAGGTCTGCATCATACTTCATCATAAGTATACCGCCAACAAGGTATATAAGCATCGGGCCTACACTTGAAAAAGTATTTATAACCACTCTAAACCAACGGCCTGCCATACTTTCCTTGATGTGAAGCTTAATCATTTTTGCATTAACCTTTTCGTATTTGTCATATTCATACTTTTCTTTGCCGAAAAGTTTAACCAAAAGCTGACCACTTACGGAAAGAGTTTCATTTAAGATGCCATTTATCTCATCATTACATTCCTGAGCATCTCTTGTAAGCTCCCATCTTGTCTTGCCGGCAAGTCTTGTAGGTATTGTAAAAAGTGGAATAACCAAAACACCCACTGTAGCTAGCACCCAGTTTTCTCTATACATAATTACAACAGCACAAATAAGTGTAATACTGTTGGACAAAATGGATGTAAATGTACTTGATATAACCCTTTCAACGCCTGAAATGTCACTAGTCATACGAGTTATAATATCACCCTGGTTATTTGATGTGAAAAATCCCTGAGACATTTTTTGTAAATGTCCATACATTTTATTACGCAAATCAAATGTAATATGCTGCGCAATCCAATTATTAAGATAGCTTTCTGCAACTTGTATAAGATTAGAACCTAAACTTACTCCAAGCGAAGCAAGTATAAGTATAATCAGCATTTTTAAATCTCTGTTAATAAGACCTTCATCAATAATACGTCCTGTTAGTACTGATGGAAGCAAGCCTAAAACAGACGAAATAATTATACATACCAATACCACAAGCAACTGCTTCCAGTATGGCCATAAATACGAAAAAATTCTTTTTAATAATGGCAGAGTAACTTTTGGCTTGTTGGCCTTTTCTTCTTCTGTTAAATAACCTCTGCCCATTGGGCCTCCAATTGGTGGCATATAATTCCTCCTTAATTCCAGTTAATTTCCATATAGTGAAGCATTGTGGTGTTTTGCCAGCCACCTATTCCCGGTGTTCCGGCATGATGTATCAAAACGCCTCCAAAATCATTAGTTTCAATATCATCAAGTACTATGCTCATATCAACCTTTTGCTCGTACAAATCTGAGCTTATTGGCGATTGTGCACTAACTGATAACACATTGTTACAAAGTTTTATAAAAATCTCTAAATTAGTATGATAACATGAGGTTAATACTCCTTCATTCAAGAAGGATGTAACACCATTGTTGTACTGTACAAATAGGAATTTTACACCATTTGAAGCTTCTTGCGAACGAAGTATTCTTATACCAACTCCACTTTGTGTAACATGATCAAATTTTATACAAATATCCATATATTGTCCCGCGTTACCAAAGCCCTGACCTGCTGTTTTAGCAGGATCTGCCTTAATGTAAAGACTCATATCGCCATATTTGCCTTCTATTGGCGTGTATCTAAATCTTGCACCCTGAACAGCCTGATAAAGTCCTTCTCCAATGCTTCCATTGCCTGTTGTACCATATTTCCAAGCTGTATCATTTTTGTCTACGCCCCATTTTGCAAAGTCTTTAGTATCTAATGGGCGACTATCATCTAAACTTACAAAGCCTGGTATAAGCTGTGGCTGATTATCAATTGGCATATTTGTAAAATCTGTGACAAATTTATATTCTGTCACAGTAAGCATATCCTTTTTAATCCTTTCATCAGCTATTATACTTACTTCTTCGCCTATTCGGCTTCTGATGTGATTGGTCTTAATTGTTGCCACAAGATAATACCCTACATCTTCGTAGCCTAATAAATATTCCTTCATAGGCACATCATTTCTTGAAACTGCTACTAATATTGCATCTGACTTATCTTCATTTTTGCAACGGTACCATCTAATTATAGAATGATCATCATAGCCTTCAAAATCTGCTGTATATTCTAAGCTGGCTACACCATTTTCAATTACAATAGACGGTTTTTTAATAAATTCTGGTGCTTCTTTTAAGCTTGGTCTTATATGTAATTTAACCTGACCTTCTAAGCCTGCCTTAGTTATAGTATGTACCATAACATCCTTAGCAAAATCTTCATCATTAATTCCTTCTATTACGCAGGTTCCGTCTCCATTATCCTTAAGCACAACATATTTACTATCTTCTTCAGACACAAAATATGTAAACTCTACATTATCTGCTTCTTCTTCGTAGAAATAGAAAGCCTTCGACACTAATGTTATTGTCTCATCTCCTGATATTAATTCTTCCTTAGAAGCCTGAACCAAAAGAAGTGTTGGCATTTTATCTTTTCCTTCATTTGTAATTATATCCTTTACGCCTAAAGGATCCCAGTCATCCTTACCTCGTAACAGATTATATGTATTATATACCACATCATTTTCAAGCTTTATGCAGTAAGCATTTTCAATATCTTTACCTTCCATGCACACTGTTTCTAATGCATCTTCTCCTGATATAACGATGTTTTTTCCATCATATAGCATATTCGACTGATAGCATTTTAAATCTGAATTTGGATATTTAGTCCAGCCAATACCAGGATTTTTATCATCTGTCTTAGTCTCATATCTGCAATTTACAACAGTAACAGGTCCACCTTCCTTAGTAAAATACTGTTTTCTCTCAACATTTTCAGCAATAATTCGTCCGTTAAAGAGACAATTTAAAAATACTGCTCCAGATTCAACTGTATAATAAATCGGTCTATTTCCGTAGAAATCAAAATCACAGTCTAAATATACTGCATGTCCATTAAGGGCATCGTCTGTACTTTCAAAATGGCAATCCTTATATAAACAACGCTTACCACCATTAACCGGCATCATATTAAGACGGCTGATAAAGTTACAATTCTTGGCAAAAAATCTGTCACCCTGCTGCATACCTAACTGCGCCTGCGTAATTGTACTTGTTCTTTTCTTATGATTAAGCTCTGGTTTATACGGATACTCAAGGTCTATGCTACAATAATTAGCAATAGTTATATTTTCCATCTCTAAATGGTTCACTATAAAGAAAAACATTGTATAATTACCCTTAGAACCATGGGATTGTCCTCTGTTCCCTGCAAATATTACCTCATCACGATTATCTCCCAAACCGATAAATCTAAGACTTTCGCTACGAACCACTACGCCAAATGGTACCTCATAGCCTTCCTCACAAACCACCTCATCAGTAGCATCCGGATCATCAATCCAGTAAACATAAGGCTTAACATAAACTGTGACATTTGAAGACTCATTTAGGCTGTATAGCAATTTTCTTAAATCATTAAAAACATACGGTCTGTTAAATAATTCTTCATCCTTTAAACTACCATCCAAAAGCCAAGTTGTTTCATTTAAATTATCCATAATACATATTTTCCTTTCATTCTTACTATCCGTCAAAATATACTTATATTTTAACATATCCTAGAAAAATAATCTATAAAATCCATAAAAAGGTGACCACATTTGTGATCACCTTCTATCCTTAATCTTCAATCAATCTTAAGCCCGCCGTACTTGTTACAGGAAGAGAAAATGCAATAGCCTTTGCTTTACTGTCGATTCCTGCTTCTTTCATTATAGCTTTCATAATATCATTTTTTTGTTCTGTCTTTGTTACAATATATAAAATTTCTTTTTCAACAGCAATGGATACACCCATGAATTTTTCAGCCAACTCCATACCAGTTCCTTTAGCATGTATAACTGTTCCACCATACGCTCCAGCACCTCTTGCAGCATTCATAATTAATTGTGTATATCCTTGTTCTGCAATAACAACTATAAGTTCATGAGTTGTATTCTTCAATGTGGATTCCTCCTCCTTTTGATAATCCTGTTTTTCTATAAGAAATTGTAATGTTCTTCTTCCGCCAATACTACTTAATGGAATGGTAAATGATATTCCACCACCCGGTGCATCAATCTTCAATTTTTTTTCCATATGGCGTTTTACCTCAAGCCATTTATCTTCTTCTACCACAGAAAATGCAACTGCTTTTTCTCTAGTATCCATACCAAGATAATCAAGCACCTCATTAGTTGCTGTTCCAATACCCAAAGTAATATAATTGACATTGACATCATTTTTCTTAAATGCGTCTATATATCTGTTAGAATCCTTACGATCAACAATCGTAGTCATTAAAAATAAATTTCCCATTATATTCCTCCAAACTACAATTCAATAATTTCCATATCGTCAAATGTAGCATCAACCAATACAACATTTTCGATAGCTGCTGATTTGTGAAGCTTCATTTCCTTTATCTTCGAAATCAAACCCATAACCTGAATAGTTATAAGAGGTGTCATGGCAACCATAGCAACTATGCCAAAAGCATCTGTAATTATATTGCCACCCATTGCTTCACAGGCGCCCATTGCAAATGGTAGTAAAAATGTCGCTGTCATAGGACCGGAAGCAACTCCACCCGAGTCAAATGCAATAGCTGTAAACAGCTTTGGAACAAAAAATGTTATAGTAAGGGCAATCAAATAACCTGGAATTAAGAACCACATTATTGATATTCCTGTAAGTACACGAATCATTGCCAATCCAACTGATGTAGCTACACCTATAGACAAACTTGTTCCCATCGCCTTAGCAGAAATAGCACCGGATGTCATCTCCTCAACTTGCTTTGTAAGCACGAATACCGCCGGTTCTGCCATAACTATAAAATAACCAATAATCATACCTATTGGAACTATAATCCATGAATATGAAAGTCCAGCAATCGTTTGACCTAAGTAATTACCTGCCGGCATAAAACCAACATTTACACCTGTAAGAAAAAGCACAAGGCCGATATATGTATAAATAAGACCAACTATAATTTTAATCAAAGTTCTTTTATTAATATCCCTTGCGAAAAGCTGGAAAATACCAAAAAAGATTATAATTGGCAATAATGAAACCGCCATTTCTTCAAAATAATGTGGTAACTCAACCATAAACAATTTCCACAAATCAACAGTATTGTCAATAATAGGAATTGATTCAGATACTTGTTCACTAGAACCCGGATTATATATAAGTCCTAATATAAGAACCGCTAAAATAGGACCTACAGAGCACATTGATACAAGACCAAAGCTATCATCTGCCGCATTTTTATCACTACGGATAGAAGCAATACCTATACCAAATGCCATAATAAATGGCACTGTCATCGGTCCTGTTGTAACACCGCCGGAGTCAAAAGCCACCGAAAGAAAATCCTTTGGTACAAAAAATGCAAGAACAAATATAATAGCATAAAACACTACTAATAAATATGATAGTGCAATATTAAACAACATACGAAGTATTGCCAACACTAAAAATACTGCTACTCCAAGCGCCACCGCCAAAATAAGTGTCATATTAGGAATTGACGGTACCTGTTGTGCAAGAACCTGTAAATCAGGCTCAGAAATAGTAATAACAAAGCCCATAATAAAAGTAATAAGCACAATTATAAATATATTCTTTGAACGGGTTACAATAGCACCTGTTCTCTCTCCCATAGGTGTCATAGACATCTCTACACCCACATTAAAAAATAACATACCTACTACAAGTAAGATTGCACCTATCAAAAATGTCATCAAGACACTTGGCGGAATAGGCGCTATAGTAAAGCACAAAATAAGCACTATAGCCAGTATTGGTACAACGGCTTTAAGTGTTTCTGCCAATTTTTCTTTAAACTTTGAATTTATCCCTAACAATGAAACAAAACCTCTTTCTAACAATATTCAAATCGAGTATATCATACAAACATTCTTTACTTCAAGAACTTTAACACTTTTTTAATACTTATTTTTGCGTATATATACACATATCAATAACAATGATATCCCATAGAATATAAAATACACCCAAAAATAATTCTCATAATAAGTCATAGAATATTTCTCTTCATCATACGTAGTTGGTTGAATTTTTTTTATATAAATATCTATCTCTTCGCCTATCTCATATTCTTTTTCATATATGTGACGCTTTTCTACATACTCTTTTCCTTCTGCACTAAAGCTTACGCGCATCACATCATACACGTTACTGCCACTTTGTTCAGTTGTATATTCCAAAACTGTTGCCTTTACCTTTTGTACGCCCCAATTTAAATGTATCTGAAGCGTTACAGTTAAGGTCCCCATTACAAAAAACAAAAGTGCAAAAAATAACAACCAGCTTTTTTTAGTACGTATAATAATAACCGTAGCTGTTATAACAAAAATAAGGCTCGTTAGAAGTACGGCAAGATATCCTAACAAAATCTCGCCTAAATATGAGAGTCCGGGCATCATTCCTGTTCCTGGCAATTGTTCATAATATGTAGCCATTACGGTTCCACAAACAAATGTAATCAGTTCTAAAATAAACAACCCTAAGACTTTTTTTGTTTTATTGCTGATATACATAATCAGCCATACAATTTGAGTAATTATTAAAACATAAATTAATGCTTCATTCATAAAAGCATCCCCATAACTTTTTATTAGTATTTCATATACCTTAGATGAAATTATAGCATATTGAAATACACAAATCAATTTTATTTACAATTATAAAAAGCTCTGTAAAGTGCTTTCTTATATCATAAATACTATAAAGAAAGCCGGTCTTTCGACCGACTCCTTCATCCTACTTTATTTTACAATATGCCTGATCTATCACAAGTTCATTTGCCATTTCCTTTAACATATCAGTTGATAATCTTTCTATCTCATTCAATTTATTAACTGATTGACTGTCTAAATCAATGTAAATATCCACCGATATCACGTCGACATTAGTAGGTTTATCATTTTGTATCTCCTCTGCTTCTTCTAAATCAAAGAAGCTTTCATCTTTATGTGCTTCAATTGCAGTAGCTCCATTAGCAAGTTCAAATGATAAAGAAACCGAACCAACATCTGCCATAAATGCATACTGACCAAACATTCCAAAATATGAAATTCTTATATCATATTTTTCCACTAATTCCTTCACAGTAAGGTTTGCAACGGTTTCTTTAAGCTTTGTAATTCTTTCATCCCTAAAGTTTTCTTTATACATATATAATTCAATCTTTTTATTCGCTCTCATATAACCTGAAAATTCGTACCCTGCATCCATAGCATCTTGCAATGTTTTACCTGTTAAATTTGAAATTACTATTTCACTAAGTTCTTCATTATCGCTTTGTGTTGGTGCCTCTGTAGGTGCCTGTGTTGGTGCTTCTGTAGCCTTTTCAGTTGCTTTTTCTGTAGCCTTCTCTGTTGCCTTCTCTGTTGCTTTCTCTGTTGCTTTCTCTGTTGCCTTTTCTGTAGCTTTTTCTGTTGCTTTCTCTGTAGTTCCTTCAGTTGAGCCTTCAGTTTTTCCCTCTGTTGATTCTTTAGTTGAACCTTCAGTTGATTCCTGTGTTGACTTTTGGGAAGCTATCTCGGAACTCTTCTTATCCCCACAAGCTACTAAACCTACTACCATAATAATTGACAATAATACTGCTGTGATTTTTTTCATTTTATATTTCTCCTTTTGTTTTTTGATATATTTGATTATATATTGTGCAGGCCTTACTTTAAATAATCATTATGACAAAATAAGCTATATTATTTTCACTAAAATAGCAAAATAGAATAATATCATTTTTACTCTTCATTTAACCTTGCTAATCTGTTATAATCGAGGAAGATATAAATTTCTATTTATTGGAGGAACACATATGAAAAATTGTATAGTGGCACAGTCAGGCGGACCAACTGTAGCAATCAACTCAAGCCTAGCAGGTGTTATTTATGGCGTAATGAATTCTAAAAAATATGATACCATTTATGGTTCATTAAACGGTATTACAGGTATTCTTAACAACAATATTATCAACCTTTCTGATATATTCAATAAAAAATCTTTGGATAATTTAAAGACAACTCCAGCTATGTATCTTGGCTCCTGCCGCTACAAATTACCTTCCTTAGAAAAGGAACCTCAGGTGTTTGAAAATATTTTCAATTTCTTTAAAGACCACGAAATCGAAGCATTTTTCTATATTGGTGGCAATGATTCAATGGATACTGTTGACAAGCTTTCTGCCTATGCAAAAAGTATTGACAGCCCTATTCGAATAATTGGTATTCCTAAGACAATAGACAACGACCTATGTCTTACCGACCACACTCCAGGCTTTGGTTCTGCTGCCAAATATGTAGCATCAACCTTTTTAGAAATAGCCCATGATACATTTATTTACAAGCTTAAGAGTGTAACCATAGTGGAGGTTATGGGACGTGATGCCGGGTGGCTCACTGCTGCATCTGCCCTGGCAAGAAATGGTTATAATGCAGCTCCACACCTTATTTACCTTCCTGAGCGTCCATTTGACCTTACACAATTCTTAGAGGACGTAAAAAGATTATTAGAAAAACAGGATAACATAATAGTTGCTGTTTCAGAGGGTATTCGCGACAAAAATGGACAATACATCAGCGCTTCAACCAGTGCTTGTGATACCTTTGGTCATAGCCAGCTTTCAGGAGCAGGCAAGACCTTAGAATATTTCTTGAAGGACAATCTTAATGTAAAGGTTCGCTCCATAGAATTAAATGTATTACAGCGTTGTGCTTCCCATCTTGCTTCAAAAACAGATATTGATGAAGCCTTTGTCCTTGGTCAAAAAGCTGTAGAACAGGCTGAAAATGGCAACACCTCTGTTATGATAACCATGACAAGAATCAGCAATGAACCTTATACAATTGAATATGGCGCATCACCTGTATGTGACATTGCCAATAAAGCAAAAGAAGTTCCGGATGACTACATCAACGCAGACAGCAATGATGTAACTGCATCAATGATTCAATATCTTGCTCCATTAATTCAAGGTGAAGTAAATATCACTTATAAAAATGGATTACCATATTATATTTCAAGATAATATACAAAGAAGGCCGTACAGCCCTATCTGCACAGCCTTCTTTTTTAACCCCTACAGTTTGTCTATTTGACTTCGTAATAAACTTCCTCAAATACAATTTCTTCAGCTATAGCTTTAATTCCAGCTATGCTATCATCTTCTAATGCATTTATTTTATCAACTGATGCCTTATTTACACGCGCAGTAATATTTACACTGTCAATCTTTATGTTAGTAAGTACATCATTTTTAATCTCGTCTGCATCTTCATAAGAATAAAAGCTTTCATCCTTATGAGCTGCTATTGCTGCTGCACCGTTTGCAACCTCAAATGAAATATCTATTGAACCAACTTTAGAATAAAATGTAGAGCCTTCTTCATATTTACTATGACTAATTGAAGCATCATATTTATCAGCAAAATCTGCAACAGTGAGTTTTGCAAGATTTTCTTTTAATTTTGTAATTTCATCGCTTGTAAATGTATCGCTTTTTAAACTCAACATAATTATATCATCCATTGATAACATACCCCAGCAATCGTATCCCGCATCGATAGCACTCTTTAATGTTTTAACTGAATCATCAGTCAATACACATTTACCCTTATTTAAGTTTGAATTCCACTCATCCTCTGCATCCTTTATTAAATCATCTAAAGAATCCCATATATCTGTTGTTGCTTCCTCTTTCTTTGTTGTAGCTGCTTCATTTTCCTTTTTATCACAAGCCACCATTCCTAATAACATCACCATAATAAGCGCTATCGCTACAGTTTTTTTCATTTTGTTTTTTCTCCTTGTTAATATTTTGTTTGTTACTTATTTTTTATTTTCCGCCTTTTTGTTAACGACATAAATTCCTAATTTCCTGGTGTAATCAAAATTAGCATTTATTTTTTCCAAAAGGCGGATTGCTGCAATTCTATGTCGTACATTCATTTTTTTCGCCTCCAATCTGTTTTCTCACTGATTATGGTTTTATTATAATGGGGACAATAATTTTTATAAATGATAACAGTAGCAAAATATACTTAGCTATTTTCACTAAAACAGCAAAATAAAAGACACTAAAAAGTGTCCTTATATTTATTATATAATTCCATATCAATCTTATTATTAGCAAGCATCTGCTCTGCCCAAAGTTGCAGTGTTTCAACTGTTATTGATATTTTTTCAAGTTCCTTTTGAATCTTTACAAAGTCCTTGATTTCTTCATCTTCAATTGAACCATCAGCAGTTATTTCAATAAGACGCTCCTTTTGTTTATTCATTGAATTAAGAGAAGCTAACATTTCTAATACAATCTGTGATAAATCCTTTACCTTAACCTCCGGTACATACTGCATTCCTATCGGACATTCATTTGCACAATAATAATTGCAAAGATTGGGCATTTTATAACCTTCAGACATAGTTAAAATTTCATCCGGATGTGGTAATGACTTTTCACTTTCTATTTTTTCAATACGCTCCGGTGGTATTGTTTCCAACAAATCACTTGCCTTTTCTCTGGATAAACCAAGTTCTTCTCTTCTTAACTGATATATATTTTTATTCTCTTTTGTTGAAACTCGTCCCATATACAATCCTTTCTTTGATTAATCATCCTTTGAACAATTTACCGCATCAATAGCTACCACAAGCATAACTCCCATTAATTCGTGTTCTACACTGTTAAAGTCTATAACATATGTATCTCCCCATGTAAGCCATTCTTTATTAATATGCATAATAGGTACTCCATTAGCATAAACATCATAATTCCAATCAAAAAAATCACCTTCTACATGCCAACCATTAAAGTCTATATCATATTTAGGTATAAAAAATGTCCATTCTTTTTCTATTGTACCCTTTACAACATTATCCATAACAATTTCAAACTTAGGTGTAAATGTAAATAACTTTTGTCTTACCTGACCTATCTCATTATGATTTGCATCATATACATGTAGCTGATGTCCAAAAGCAAATATTTCAGCCTTTACAAAATATTTTACATTTCCCATTTCATCATAAATATCGTATGTGTCGCTCCAGGAAAATACCCTTTGTTTAATTAGTAATCTCATTGTATTCCTTTCTATATAAATTATTATACTCTATATTATATGTAATCCTCAGTAACCTTGCAAGAAAAAAATATTTTGCAAGGTTACTGATTTTAATACTGTCATTCAATATGATTTTCTATAATCTCTAATAATTGTTGCATATTTTTCTTTCCAAAATATACATGTTCATCGTTAATAACCATACATGGAACACTCATAACCTTGTATTTATTTCTTAAATTCTCATAATGGCTGATGTCATATACTTCGACAGTAACGTTATCTGACACAGCCGCCATATGAAAGGCAGCGACAACCAAATCCGGACACATAGTGCATGATAATGTTACTAAAATTTTTATATTTATTCTGGCTTTTATTCCTTCTATACGTTTTCTAATACCTTCATCCATCGCCTGTCCCGATCCTGCCGCATTATAAATTCCCAGCACAAATGAAGTAAATTCATGACCTCCAGGCACCCCATGAAAAGCAATTCCGGTATAGTTATTACCTTTGTACAGTTTAACACATGGTGCAAATTCATCAGCCTTATCCGATACAATTTCCATAGATAATTTGTCTGTCATTGATGTTAACGCACTAACATATTCCTGCAATTGCCCTGACACCGGTCTATTGTCAAGGTAGAGTTTTAGCACCAGCGAATTTTCCATTCTTTCAAAAACGGTTTCTAACTGTGCACACATTTCTGCCGTAAATACTCCCTTACTTTGTGTTGCATTATCTCTATCTGACACATTTTCTGCCTTAGTAGTAATTACCTTTTCACGAACCACTGGATCCTTCGTGCGAATCCCAGTTCTACTCTGAACCTTTGCCACATATTTCTCCAGTTCTGTAGCTGCTAGGGCGCCGTCGCTTGTGGCCGTTACCACTTGACGAAGCGGTTTGATACAAATGTCTCCCGCTGCATACAGTCCATCCACACTTGTTTTTTGGGACTTATCAGTAATTATATAGCCTTGCTCATTTAGTTTAGCAATATCCTTTACCAAATCTGTTTCCGGTGCATAACCTACAAATACAAATACACCAAAGCTTTCACCTTCTTTAGAATGATACTCTGTAATCTCGCCAGTATTACGATTTTTGTAACGAATATAATTTAGGCCATTTTCTCCCCTTACCTCTTCTACTACCGTATTGGCTATTACAGTTATTTTTTCATGCTCTCTTGCCTCTTGTGCCACTGCCTTTGCACAGGAGAAATCCTCACCTCTAATTAGAATAGTGACATGACTTGCAAATTTGGTTAAAAAAACACTTTCTTCCGCTGCTGCAAATCCACCGCCTACTACAAATACCTCTTTCCCCGTAAAAAATTCGCCATCACAGGTAGCACAATAAGCAACGCCTCTTCCCCTATATTCTTCCTCACCATTAAAGCCTACCATTTTAGGATGGGCTCCGGTTGCTAGTAATACCGAAAGGCATTTAAAATCTCCACGATTGGTATGCACAATTTTTATATCATCATTTAAATCAAGTTTCATTGCTTCTGCTATTAAAAATTCTGCACCAAAATATTCTGCCTGCTTATACATAGTATCTGTTAAATCTTTTCCGCTGCATTTTCCCACACCGGGATAATTTACAACTTCATGAGTAATAGTGATTTGCCCTCCAAACTGCTCTTTTTCAAGCACCAAAACACCATACTTAGCCCTAGTAAGATATAATGCAGCGGAAAGTCCTGCCGGTCCGCCACCTATTATTATCACATCATAAAGATTTTGTGTATCTGCCATTATAACTGCCCTACCAAATCAAGGCTTGGTTTTAAGGTTTCAGCACCTGGTTTCCAATTAGCAGGACAAACCTGGTCACCGTGAGCATGAACAAACTGACAAGCCATAACCTTACGAAGTAATTCTTCTGCATTTCGCCCCACATTACCTGCTGTTACCTCATAACCTACAATTTGTCCTTCCGGATTAATAATGAAAGTTCCTCTCTCTGCCAATCCATCTGATTCAATTAACACTCCAAAATCCTTAGAAATACCGTGAGTAGGATCTGCCAACATAGGATAATTAATTTTCTTAATACGTTTTGATGCATCATGCCATGCCTTATGCACAAAATGTGTATCTGTCGATACCGAGTAAATTTCACATCCTATTTTTTTAAATTCCTCGTACTTTTCTGCCAAATCCTCTAATTCAGTTGGACATATAAAAGTAAAGTCTGCAGGATAGAAAAAGAATACATTCCACTTTCCTAAAATATCTTCTTTAGATACCATTTTAAAATCATTGTTATGAAATGCATAAGTTTTAAACTCTGCAATTTCTTTGTTAATCATAGACATAATAATCACTCCTCTTCTTATATTTTGAGCATAACTCAAGAAATAGTTTGTCCAAAACATTTAAAAATACACATAGCTTTTCTAAGAAAGGTAATACTATGTGTAACTTAATTTATTTTAAAATGAGGTGACGTATATATGAATAGTTCAAAAGAAACAAATTATATGAAGAATTTCCTTCCCTATGCTCTTGCAGCCTTTTTAGTAGGCATAGTAGGCGGACTTTCTACAGTCCTTGGTCCCGCCTTTATGTTAGATATGAATTTGTCATACAATAATACTACATGGACCGCTCTGTCTCAGGCAATATCTACTGCTGCTTGTGCTCCAATTCTTGGAAAACTGGGTGATATATTTGGACGAAGAAAAACTCTTTTGTTGGGAATTTTAGTATTCACCTTAGGTTCAATCCTAAGTGCGCTTTCTACTTCTCTTATTTTTATGATTATAGCAAGATTCGTAGTCGGAATCGGTAGTGCCGCAATCACACCTACAGTTATGTCATATATAATTACAGAATTTCCGCCAAAACAGATTGCCAAAGGCTTTTCCATTTATATGTTAATTTCCAGCGCAGCTGTTATATTCGGTCCAACTATTGGTGGTATAATACTTGAATTAGCCGGATGGAAAACACTTATGTGGGTTTCCTCTATTATCTGTATCATATTTTTATTACTATGCTTTTTTACATTTCCAAAACAAAGCTTTATCAGAAAACCTTTAAATAATTTTGATCTTAGTGGAGCTTTTTTTGTTATTGCTTTTTTTAGCCTATTACTTTGCGTTCCATCCTTCGGACAAAACTTTGGCTGGACCTCAACTCCATTTCTTGTAGTATTTGCTTTATCACTTATTGCTTTAATTCTTCTTGTGATAACAGAAAAAAAAGCAAAAAATCCGATTCTCATCGGATCGTTTTTAGCCAGAAAGGCCTTTATTATGCCTGTTATTATTCTTTTTTTAACACAGGGATTAATGCAGGCAAATATGACCAATACCATTGTATTTGTAAATTACACACAGCCATCAAATACAGCCATTTCCGGATATGCAATCTCAATAATGTATGTTGGAATGTCCCTCGGTGCCATTCTTTTAGGACCTTTAGCTGACCGCTTTGAACCTAAATACATTTTAACCTGCTCCCTACTTTTAACAGGCATTGGTTGTGGCACTATGCTTTTATTTTCCAAAACCACGGGACTAGTTTTACTAGCCGCATCCCTTGGAATTTTGGGTTTTGGACTTGGAGCAAATGCTGCTATATTTATGAAAATTGTTCTTTCCAATCTTCCAGCCGAGACTGCCGGCACCGGCACCGGAATATATGGACTTTTTAGAGATATCGCTGCACCATTTGGCGTTGCCATTTTCGTTCCAATGTTTACCAATGAAATTGCCCGTTTATCTGCAAATTTAACTAAAAATATAACAGTAGCGGATATTGCTGTCAATTCCATCCATAAGCTTGCAACTATAGAAATAGTCTGCGTAGCTATTGGAGTTGTAATCGTTCAATTACTGCCAAAAATTTATCAACATAAAATTATAAAGGAAAATAACTCTTAAGGTTAATAAAAATGGAGCTATTGCTCTATAGATTTTCTCTACTTTGCAATAGCTCCCTGTTTCCTTCTTAACTTTTTATTCAATTGAATCCAATATGTATTTTCCACTTACATCCTTAACCAAGTAGGCCTTTTTTCTAAACTGCTCTACTTGCAATGTATCAATATTTACCACATTAAATGCATAGTCTACGACAATTTTACCATCTTCAGTAAAATATGCCTCATAAATAGCTGCCGATGCAATACCCTTAACGGTGGATGGGGAATTTTTACAAATTAACTTATCACCCTCCAAACGATTAATTTCAGGATTTAAATTATCCTCACTAATAGTATCGTCTGTTAAAAATGCAAATATTCTATTTATGGTTGCCACATCATATACGCGTTCTCCATCAGCAGTTTCTTCGATTGAAGAAAAAGGTACTTTTTCGTAGTCTTCATCACACAACCAATACAACGCATTCTTCAAATAATCTTCTTCATTTTCATATTTACAACGGCTAACCACTCTAAGTAAATATTCCAATTTATTGCAATCTAAACCATTCTTTAATAAATTTGGCCAATCCTCAATATCTATATAACCTGTAGCAGGTTTAGAAGCATCTTTATCATCGTCTTTATCAT
The DNA here is from genome assembly GCA_045543455.1 of Lachnospiraceae bacterium. Taxonomy (GTDB): domain Bacteria; phylum Bacillota; class Clostridia; order Lachnospirales; family Lachnospiraceae; genus SIG291. Next base: position 68,550 of record JAZQMK010000057.1, on the reverse strand, counting down.
CGTCTTTATCATTGTTTTTATCATCAGAAGTCTTTGAGATTTCAATATTGTCTTCTTTAATAATTGCAGTTTCACCTGCATTTACCTTATCAGACTTTGTTTTTGTATCTGCCTGTACGCAGCCTTTAGTTACCTTAAGAACAGTAGTCTGTGTATCTGGAGTGTATGTAACTTCAAAAATTGTTCCTTTAACACTAAGTGATGCATTAGATGTTTCAACTTCAAAAGTCGAACCTTCCGGCAATTTATTCTTAATTTCAATTAAAGATGTACCATATTTTAATTCAATCTTTAAAGAGCCCTTTTTTTCATTGCCCTTAGAAACAATAGTAAAGCATGTATTTTCTACAGCTGCAATATTTTTATCATCATCAACTAAAAGCCCAATCAAGCCATCTGCTCCGGTAGTGATTACATCTTGCGTTTTTAAGTTCATATTTTTAAAAATATCTTTTTCAGACTCATCTCTTTCTAAAGCAACATTACCACTAAAAGACTCTACCTTAATCACTCTATGTCCCTTATTGATAACCATTAAAATTGTGACTACAGCTGCAATGACAACAAGTGCCACCGCTCCAATTAATACAAGTAATTTTTTGTTTTTCATTATAAATTTCTCCTTTGTTTTAATTATTTATCTTTTAAGTATAACTCTTTTGCATAAGCAAGTAATTGCTTATCCACCTTACCATATTCAGCCTCCTCGTCTAATATCTCAAAAGCTACCTTTATACTTTTTGGTTTTTTATATGGTCTGTCATCAGCAATGAGAGAATCATAAATATCCATAATTGTTAAAATTCTCGTCATTGTATCAATTTCTTCCTCTCGAATTCCCTTAGGATATCCTTTACCATTTAGCAATTCGTGATGATTTGCCGCCATCCTACGTACATCTTTAAAATTCTCTCCAAATTGTATGTGTGAAAGAATCTTATCAGTATAAACCACGTGACTTTGCATAATATCACGCTCCTTCTCTGAAAGAGTACCGGCTTTTATATGTAAATCTGCAATCTCCTCCTCTGTCATATAAGGAATTTCATTGCCATTACTGTCTTTATAAACACTTTTAGCTATGTCATTAACAAGTGCCCACTCTTCTTCCTTTAGAGGACGGCCACAGTTAAAGCCATCTAAATTATTTATAAATGTATTTATTTTTTCCTGCTTTTCATCTGCTTGCGCGCGGGGTATATAGCCATTTAATGCATCATTTTCTATTCTTAGTCGTATAATCTCTAACCGGTCTCTTAAAACCTTTTCAAGATTACCTAACTTAGTCGGTTTATCCATAACCTCAAGTGGAATATCCATTTTTCCCACATCATGTAACATAGCTGCAAGGTACAGCTGCCTTTTATCATTCTCTGTAAAATACAGCTCTGTTTCCTTCTTTTTATGCTTTGTATTAATAAAATCCAACATCTCTATACATCTTTTTGCTACATTTTGTGTATGATTAGCATTGTATGGAGTTCTGCCTTCAATAGTCTCTGCCATAGCCTCTGCCATAGAAAAAAGCATTTCACGCATCTCAATCATTCGACTTCTTTGAAGCTTCATATAGTGATATATAATCGCCGATACAAATACCAATATCATACCAATTGGAGCCGCAAGAAGATTCAACTTGTATGAAGTAATCTGCAATAATAAAATTGCCAGCAAAATGTATCCTACAATGGTTACTACTAAACCAATCAAGCCACGCCCTAGTGTGGACTTTAACGCAAAAATAACCAAATATTCCCACAAATATGAAGGTTATCATAAACTGAAATATTTCATTTACGGAATATATCATATTGTCATTCAAGAAGGCATACACATAATTTGCCTGAATTTCCACTCCGTACATTTCTTTAGAATAGTCAACCGGCACCCTGTATGAATCCATAAGACCTTCTTCATACACACCTATTAAAACTATACAATCATCAAAATAGTCTGCTAAAACAGTACCCTCAAGCACATCAGACATAGATATCTTTTCTATTTCGCCAGGCTTACTTACAAAAACAGGTTCCACATAAATAGGATACTTATCTATCTTTCCCGCCTTAGATGCAATTTTGTAGGCAAAAGAATCATATATCCTTCCACCTGACGAAATTTGCGTATATGCCTTTCTGACAATACCATCTTCATCATATATGGCGTTGGTAAAACCATATTCCACAACCTTAGCTAATTCCTCATAAGGAAGACATTCTCCAGAAATATATTGTTCCCTATAATACTCTCCGTCCTCCTTAGAAATATAACTATCAAGAGTTACCGTAGATGCCATAACAATATTATCATATTGACTACAAACTTTAACTAATCTTTCATCCGCCTTACTATGGTTAGTTCCACTAAATACCACATCGATGCCTATCACCTTAGGAGCGCTGTCCTTATTCTTATTTAAAAGCTCCAGTAAATCGGCAAATTTATCCCTGTCCCAGTCAGTATATGGTCCAAGCTGCTCTAGTGTTTTCTCATCAATTGCAATTATTTTAATATCATTTGGTATTATCCCTGCATTCTGATACAAACCATCCGCAGCCATATTTTCCAAATTCATTGGAAACCTGTACACTGCCATAATTCCAGCAACAATTGCTACAACAGTCGCTATAACAAGTATAATCTTACGTTCTCTTTTCTTATCAAATATATCTTTTGTCATACAACGCCCTCTTAAATTTTCACATTCGCTTTATTGAGTTTTGATTATATCATAATATTATCAGTAATACAATTATTTTTTATTTAACCGCAAAAATACAACATTAGCATACTTTCTAAGGATTCAGCGTCGGCTTAATAGTAAATCTATCACAAGCATCCTCATCCTTTTCAAAAGCATCCGGACCATATCCGTTTACAATTCCGTAAAAACGATCCTTGGTCGCTCCATAAAATGCTTTTCCTTTTTTATTATCCCACCAGGTATCCACTGACAAATCCGCCGTAAGAATAGTTGTCCAATCCTTCTGTCCATAATTTCTTACACAAATATTGCGATACTCAAATGTTCTTGTTTCATTTGCATACTCATGATCATAATTTTCCATAAACTGGGACATGCCGCCTTGAAAATAGGAATTATAAAGCCCAGTATCAAAACTGCTAATCAATGTCCATTTATCTGTCGAAAGTTCTCTTATCCACTGTTCTACAAAGGTCTTTCCGTTTTCATCATGATAACAGTTTAAATACATGCGATACCATTTTCCTTCTTCCCATTTGTAATCACTTATATAATTTTTGCCATATCCTTCACCATCAAAATTATTGGCATCCTCGTCAGATGGATAAATGCACTTTGCTTCTATCTTCTTTTCATTACCCAGTTCATCTTTGTACTTAACTTCCCAAAATGACATAATAGCCTTAGGACCGTCTGTATTCATCTGCAGGCCTGCATATGCACCTGCCGAATCATCTATAACATCGTACTTGCTCATCAAATCTTCTATGCTCATATCCCAGGTACAAAGCGACCAATAAGTAGCCATTCCTGCCTTATCTGCTTTAAAATCAATCATAAATCCATCAAATTTTCCAGACGTAGCACTTAAGTCCGGATCCACATACACATTATGCGCCATCCGTTCTTCCGGATTAGCTTCATTCTTTGCTGTATCAGCAGGAACATTAAGAATTTCATCCCAATTTATACTATATTCGTCATTCATCTGGGTTAGGTCTTCTACACTTTCACTGGAAAGATTTTCTTTCGTCGTAGAACTAGTAGAATTATTCTGTATTCCCTGAGATTCCGTTTTTTTCTCACCACATGCAGTCAAACTAAAAACTGCCATACATAGCAAACAGTTGAAAACTGCCTTTTTTAATCTATTCATATTCTTCTCCAAAAAACATTAATATTGTCTCAAGGGAATTATACAGCCGGTTTAAATATAATTCAAGTATTACAATTGGTTTGTCTAGGCGCTTATATACCATCAACATTGAAAGATATTGTAAAATCCTTTTCGATTCATACCAATATCTTCTCTTAATTCTTCTCCTGTAACCTATTTTCATAAAAAACAATAAGCCTCGGCAAAAATACAGAGACTTACTATAATTTATTATTTCATACTATTTTGAAAGCATTTTATTGTTCGTTTAAACTGGGCATTTCTTCGAGAGTAAACAGACCGTTTCAACATGTGAATCATGGCTCTTCTCCCTTAGATATTTTCTTCTTTCATTTTGTCGCTCTTTGAACTCTTTTAAAGAACAAGTTTTTATTTCACCTGAAAGAATCTTCTTTTCTGTTCTTACTAAAGTTTCTTCTTCCCATTCTCTTTCCATGATCATTCTCCTTCAACTATAAAGAAACCGATGATTATATCTAGTAAAAAACCATATTCCGGACCTAACTCTATAATGTCATCTATTACTCTTTCAATCTGCCCAATTATCATCTGAGAATGATAGCTGTTATCATGTTTTATGCACATATTAACATCAAATTCTTCAAAAAATGCCTTTTTCTTGTCTTCGGTTAGCGGAATCCTTTCAAATTGTGAAAGCAATTTTATATAACCGACCATGTCTTTATATAACTCTTCATTGTGGTTATCCCTATCCTCGTCATAATCAATGTCCGCATTTAAACAATATTCTTTTAATGTAGCTGGTAGATTCATATTGTAATCCTCCTCTTTATTATTTTCTGCTCGTATAGTACCATCCTAACCTGTTTATAAATGTGCATAATTCGATGATTTCAGAATTTTTTATGACAGCCACCCCAAAATATTATAAGTTCCATCACTGTTGTATAGCGACTGTTTGTACAATTCACGAAGTTCTTTATATTCTCTTACCACAGCATTGAACATTTTTCCCAAATCTCCGGCTTCTTTTATGATATCCTCCAGTTTTATCACCATCTCCGGTGGGAACTCTGGAACTTCGCCATGCTTCATCTTTTTCAGATAATTAGTTATCTATTTTGTATATGGACTCATCGTCTGTGAGACATTTTGGAATCCTCGCAGTCTCCAATTACCTGTCAAAGGCGTATGTTCTGTAAGATAATCCGTCAGTTCCATAGATGCATCCTGTACTTTTGTGAATGAATCAAAAGCATGTTCAATGCACTCCTCATAATGATCTATTAGTTTTCTAATATCCTCTATTGTCAGCGCGTTTGGAATCATATGATTGATCCTCCTTTTTCTTATTCTGAACGTATAGTGCCATCATGGCGTGTTTATAAATGTGCATAAAATGACAGTTTCAGACAAAAAAGAGAGCCGACTGGCTCTCTAATATGTATTCTAATCATTCTATTCTATTTCTAGTTTACAAAATATCGGATAATGATCTGATACTGATATCGTATTGTTTACAGCACTGCTCTTTAAGGTACATCTCTTATTGAACATAAAACTATTTTCTATAAGTATATGGTCTATTTGTGTAGGTTCAGGATAATTCGTGGTGTATTTTCCTTGACAAGCATCTATATAACCCGTACTAAGCATTTGATAATTAGCTCTATTTAATGCTATTAAATCATCCTGTTTAGCTTTAATGTAATTACCGGCATTAAAATCTCCAATAATAATATTGGGTCTGTATGACAATGATTCTATCCATTCATTTAATTCAAAAGCATTATGCGAGTGTACAGCTAGAATACTTATATTTTTATCCCTTATTATAACAGGCACAAAAAGATTATTTTTTTCTATACCAGTTTGTTCAGCTATTAATCCTTTCATGTGCACAACCATTGTCATTTTGATATGCCATTTGTTTTCACAATCCAAACAAATCAATTCATATCCTTTACCTTTAAAATAATCTCTCAATTTTAAATAATGAGCATTATACTCCCAACGATTCGACTCATTTTTTCTTTTAAACGGTATCTCTTGCAAAACAACAATTGGATTCTTATTAGATTCCATATAATCATCTACTATTTTTTTTACTTCTTCTACTGGAGCTTTTTCGAATGGTTTTTCTATTTTTCCAGTATCAACATTTATTGTTCCGTATTCGTATAACTGCGTATTCCAAGAAAGCATGTTCAGTTCCATAAGCAACCTACTCCTTTTATCTTTTTTCGAATCAAACTTATAAACATTACCCAAACAGTTTTTTAATCGTACTTTTTCAATGCCTTGCTCAACGTCTCTTTTATATGCTTCCTATAAGAATCACCATCCTTCTTTCCTGTATCAAGCACTTCTACGCAACCGGAATACTGTAATACCCAGAAAGTGAAGCTATTAAGATTTACCTTAACTTCAATGTCATAATACGCATCTTCATTGCCATCAAGTCCTACAACTTTGAAATTGTCCGAAAACCAATCTACTATCTGCGTAAACTGATCCGCATCAACACGAATCCTTACACGCTCAACCTGTCCGGTAAACATGTATGGATTCTCCATCCTATATTTAAACAGATTGGCAAGTTCCTCTTCAATTCCCGCTTCTTTCTTAGTGATTGCGACCGTTCTTGGAGCAAAATCAAGATTTTCCATCAAATCCACGCGATACAGCTTATATTTTAAGTCAGAACTTCTCTCCGTCTCAAGATCTGCTCCCAGCATATAATAACGACCATTAGAATAAATCACTTCGAAGGGACTAACAACCCGATGCACATCTTCTCTATATCTGTCCGGAAGTACTTTTCCATGCTTTCCATATGGGACGAGCCGAACTTTCTGATCCCAATAATCATATACACACAGATTAAACTTAACCTTTTTCCTTTCTTTTATTGCCACTCTAATCAGGTGAACACTTTTTAAGACTCGACTCTCTATGTGTCCTTCTTTTTCATCTATTTCTTTATCGCCAACAGTGTAAGGCTGATTTCTCATCTTATGACGATATTTCGTCAGGTCCGAAAAACTCTTTCCTGCAAGAAAAGTGATTCGCTTAGCAAGATTATCCGCCTCCTTCTTGGTTAGTATCTTGCTGTAAAGAACTGAATCCATAAGATACATCCACTCACTCTCGGATATGGTTTCCATCATCCAGTATCCTATGGTTCGACCTTCATCACCCTTCTTAACAAAGAGAACTTCTCGCTCGTCTGTGCGACATTCTTTTATGATCTCATCGCACTCTTCTTCAGTTACATATTCTCTTGCTCCCATTCTATTCGCAAAGCCATCTATAGCTGTTCGCTTTATGATGTACCCCTTATCACTCGCATGTTTTTCGATTTTGGATTTTCCAATAGGTTTTTCTCGGCTTGCGTGTTCTCTTAAAATCTCTCGGATAATATCGTCGTTAACATGCTCACCAAAGCGTTTTTCTGGTTTTGACATAATACATCTCCTTCCACTCACCTGGTTATTTTATCAACTGAAAATACCTCAAAGCATCCTCTATAGCTTTTACCTTCTCCTCTGGGCATCCAGGCTTTTTACTGTCTACAGACTTCGCCTTGTTATAGTTCTCACGCTCAATGATTCCATGTTTCTGCTTTACCTGCGCAATATTTAGGTTTGTTACATGGAATCCATAGTGTTCCTGCACCCATTCCTCGATCTCTTTGTATGTTGCCTTAGCTTCCGCACTTGTAAGATCAAGCTCGTCCATATCCACCTTTACGTTGATATGGTGCTTCGCCTCATGAAGTTTGGACAATAAACAAACCGTCTCCACATGCACAGTATATAGATACTGTTGTTTTTTATGTCTTTTATTATCATTTGCTATCACTTACAAACCCTTATATATCAAGGGTGTCAAAGAAACCTTTTCTTTTTTTATCATTTTTTATCACTTGTTATATCTCACAAAATCTTGTGCTGGGTGGACAACAGGTGGACATTGTCCACTACTTAATATTCAAAATTTCATCTTAATCTCTCTTTTTCTTAGGTACACCGTCTTGCAATTTTCCCCACGCTGTACCAAGTCCATTTTTGAGTCTATGAGCATATTCATTCTCCCTCTCTGCACCTAAAAAGTCTTGCCAGTCTTGAAGAGTATCAAGCAACGTTTGCATTTCTTGCCGTGTAAAATATATCTGTTTACCTTTTTTCATAATACATATTATATCAGTTCAGCATTATTATGTACATTATGGCGCATATTATATTGCCGGGTGTTCATTCATCAATTCATCCATCATTTTTCTAAAACACACCTCTCTCTTATATTCACTACGGAATTTAATATACATAAACAAAAATAATAGAGCCAGTGGCAAACATATAGGAAAAGCAATCCCGAGTATTCCCCACGATATTGTATTAAATAAAAATATATTCTTCAAAAATCTATACAACTTAACATCAGCCATAATCTACACCTTCTTTCCGTAATCTTCAACCGCATCTATAATAAATTGGTTAAGTGACTTGCCTGAAGCTTCTGCCATAGCTTTATATTCATCTTTCATTCCTTTGGGAATCCGTATCTTAATTTCATCATAATTATTTTTGATGTATTTTTGCGTAGCCTTGTTATGTGCTTCTGAATATCTAGCCATTTAATCATATCCTTTTTCTTTTTCTAATTATATTATATCACTCTGTATATTGGGTGCAATATACAATTTAAACAAACATTTTCTTACTTTCTTGTGAAACTTGTATAAAAATAGGGGAAGGCATAACACCTTCCCTTTCTCTTATCTTTCCACTTCAACTATAATTGCATCATAACCGTCTTTTTTTAGCTTTTCTTGCGTTTTTTCTGCGTTAGCCTTAATATCATACGCCCCGACCTGAACACGGTAAAATACGTCTGTTTTTTCGGTTTTTTCCGGTTTAATATATATATCCTCAATACCTAAAGTTTTAAGAATTCCTTTAGCGTATGCTTCGCCAAAAGCTTTACATTCTTCTGCAGTGTCAATCTGTGCAGCATCATTTTTGTTATCAACGAAAGCACCTTCAACGATTACTGCCGGGCATTTAGTTAAACGTATAAAACCGTAATAATCCGTTCCTTGTGAATTTTTACGAGTTTTACAACCCCTACTATTTTGACCTATTTTAATAATTTCTGCTTCAAGATTTTCAGCAAGTGCCTTTCCAACACCACCACCGAAATGATAATATGCTTCAAATCCGTCACCACCACCGGCATTATTATGGATATCTACCGCTATATCAGGGTTATATTTATTACATTCTCTAATTTCTTCGTTTAGATCGTCATTCTCGTCTTTTTCTCTAGACATACGGACCTCGATACCGTTAGCCACTAAATAATCTCTACAAGCTAATGCCATTCGTAAATTAGCTTCCTTTTCAACGACATGTTGAACTGCTCCTGGGTCGCTCCCCCCATGTCCTACTCCTAAGAATACTTTTGCCATGATAATTCCTTCTTTCTTTTAACTATTCTTTTGTTGCTTGCTTATAAATTTGGTTGATGCCTGTCGATGTTAATCCTGACATTATACCTACAGATATTGCAGTGATAATGTCTGTAGCAGGGAATTCCGGCATAATGTACATTGCAGGAATTGCAATAATACCACCTACTACACCAACGATTACAGGGATAACCTTATCAGGTATCTTGTTAATTGCCTTGCATAATACGCCACATAAGTAACATATAATTACAATTGGTACAACCGTAACATAGTTTGATAAATCCATAGTCAACACCTTTTTTAACCTTTCTTTTCTAAATCTTCAATTCTATGGTTTGCGACCTTAATTTTTTCCTCTTGAAGTGCGGCCAATTCTTCAAGTTTATAAGTGCGTTCAATTACATTATTGTGCTTATCAACCCTTTTAGTGAGTTCTGTAAGCTTATAATCAATCAATGCAATAGTTTTGTTATGTTGTGATTTAGTAGCTTTTTGTTGATAAAAATTATTTATCATACACACGGCTATTGCCACAACACCAGTAAAGATTACTTCTACCATTTTACGCCCTTCCTCTCTTCCTTTTTTCTGGTTGTATGTATATAAAAAGTCGCTCCAAAGAAGCGACTTTTTATACCTTTAAACTCCTATAACATATCTAAGTACGAAACCTTTATTATCGTAAGTAATCCCACTTATAGAAGTACCTGTAGCTGTGTTATTATCATGACCTTCTATTTCAGTATCTCGAATATATAAACACTTGCTCGCCACAACCCCTAGCAACCCGTCCGCTGACATTAAGAATTGACTTTCCGATGTCGGATGGAGTCCAACGAATGCCTTATGCACAAAAAAGTGATTGAAATGATAATCTTGTACCACTTCTGACGAATACCTACTGAACACAAGCACAATTCCATTTGGTTGCTTACTTATAGGTTCCGATAATGCAATCTTATGGCTTCCTTGCATGTAAAAACCACCTTGCCATAGTAAGGTGCCGCCGAAGTCCGAAACGCATACCCATTCACCCCATGCCGAATAATAATAATATCGTTCAAATACTCTTGCTTTATCTTTACTGCAAAAAGAAAACCTTTGCTTCATTTGACCTTCTCCACCTGCTGCTGCTACTTCTAATACAAATGTACCCGAAGCAATAGGACAGTTAAGATATCTATTAGTCATTACATTTTCGCCATAATATATATTAGGTGTCCTTACATCATTAAGGTCTGTATCTGCAATCAGTAAAACCGGCATTATTCCGCCTGAAAATCGTGTTAAAAAACCGATATCTAAACCGTCAAACTCTGTAATCTTACCCAATCCCAAACCTTTACCATTGGCAGGAAAATGCATCATTGTAGATGCTGTTGAAGCCACAGTTGTTTTGGTTGTAGGTTCACTAATCGCATCCGTTACTGTTATTTTAATATCATACGATTTTCCGGTATCTGCAGCAAAGATATACGTAGCATCTGTAACAGTGTAAGCATTATTATAGCTACTTAAATTAACTACCGTATATTCTGTCAAACTCGTTGGTTTGTATTCTAATTTATAATTAACCGTATTTTTGTTATCTAGTGATGTTGCAGTTGCCGAAAAAGTTACTTGAACATATTCACCTTGTTCACTTTCAACACCGTTAGCATCACATCTTTTAACTTTAAGCTGGTTAATAATTGGTTCTGAATATTCCTTGACTGTTGCAGAAGCACTTGCTGTAGCGGTTCTACCACGCTTATCCGTTACCGTTGCTGATATGCTTAGTGTTCCAGAAGAAGTCAAAACATCTGTAGTTACATTTTTAGAAGTATATGTTTTCCCATTTGCTACAACTTTGTAAGATGCTATATCGGAACTATAGGATGTTGTTGTAGTTAATGCTATTGCAAATTTAGAATAACCTTTTATGTAATAACCATATGTATCTTTTAAGCTCATTGGATCAGATACACTAATACTACAAGAAGGTTTTACTCCTTCCGGCATTGAGCAAGATATCGTTTTAGTATTAGAGCCTACTGTTGTATTGCTGCTATATGTGGTCACAGTAAATGTTATACTTACTGTAGTTCCAGTCGTATTTTGGCTTGCTAATGACAACGGCGGTATAAAACTTACAGATGTATCAATTGTTTTTGTAACAATCGTACCTGATGCAGTTCCACAAGTATAAGTTATAGTATGTGTGAAATCGCTACTTTGCCTATTAATAGTTAAGGTTTGAGCTATTCCTAAAGTTCCGTTACTAGCCGTTACGGTTGACTTTCTAGCAATAGTATCTAAATTAAATGTCAATGATTTCGATATTTCAATAATATATTTATCGCCAAAAGTAACATAGAATTCCTGATAAATTGACACAGGTACGGCTTTAGTTCCGTCTGCATTATGTTTTATAGTGGTTGTGCCACTCGCTAATGTTTTGGTTGTATTATTACCGATTGCAACGCTATTAGTACCGCTATATGTTGTACCGTTAATAGTGACAGACCATTCTTTAGATAACTCAGAAGATATTCTGCCGTATTCTCCAGATATCAACTTTAGATTCCATGATATTACTGATTGGTTATTTGCTACCGATTGGCTTGATAATGACCAGTTGAATTGTACCCAATCCCACTCAGTTACCGCCCATTTGCTGCTACCGCTTGATGCCATATATTATCCACCTACCTTTAAAAATGATAATGAGCCGTCAGATCTAGGTATATAGGCGTAGTTTCCGAACTGTGCTCTTTCATTTACTCTAATAACAATATTTCCGCAATAGAAGTTATCCCCGGTCCAACTACTGAATGTAACACCATTTTTTCTAAAAAGAATAGCATCGTTTTCGATAGTTAATGTTACAATATTCCCGCTTTCGCCTAATGTAATGCTACCGCCGGCAAATTTAATGTAGTTATACACTTCTGTAAATTGTGATACTAACCTTCCGTCTACATCTGTTATTTTGTCAGTTGTAGTTGTAAAATTCATTAATATCTGGTCTGCCATTACATCTAATTCGGTTTGTATCGTTGCTCTTATTTCTTCTACAGTAGTTTTATTAGTGTAATTTTCCTCTACGCTCAGCAAAATATTTTCTACTGAATGTTGAATTATAGAGTTTAATTGCGATGTTTCATTAACCATTCTTTCATTGGTCACATAATCGCTTTCAATCTTTTTAATTGTATTTGTTGCTATATCAACCTTTTTAGCCTGGTCAACTTGTATATCGCTTAATGTCTTAAAGTTATCTCCCACTTCTATTGTAGAGTTGGTTTCTTCAATTATATTAATTGTTTTCTTTATAATCCTTGCCGTATCATTAATGTTAAGCAATATATTTTCTATTGGATGATAGTTGTAAATGTCAAAATCATCAATCTCTAATCCTATTAATGACAAATCTAAAGCAGTGATAGAGTATTTTACGTGTACCTTATTAATATCAATGAGGTACTGCTGCCCTTTAGCCAAAAGGTTAATAACATCTGTTACATCATCATACATAACATATCCAACACGGATTCCGTATGTTGCTATAGCAATTTCATCATCAATATAATTTTTACCGTCATTAAGGCTTGAAATATCAAGCCTTTCTTCCGTTTCTACAGTTTGCGTAGTTTCATTTCCATTAATATCTGTGGTTGTTATCTCTTTCGATAACTTGTGTCCTAATGGAATTAACCTCGTTATGTACTCTGACGGATCATTTTCTTTAGTGATTGATTTCATATTTTTGGATAAAGCTATTTTAGTTGATTTTGTGCTTCCAAATTCTTTAACATAATCAATGTAATTAATATCATTTTCTACCCTATATCCGATTTCACCGCCAAGTTTTTTAACAAGTTTTTCTTCGATGGTCTTCCATGTATTCTCCCTTTGAATTCCCACATACACATTGTCATTAGCATCTTCTACTTCAACCGTGCCAATGGTAAATTTCTTGTAATCTTCGACCTGCGAATTATGGATATTAATAATATGTTCTAACAAACCTCTAACGGTCCAGTTCTGCTCTTCTACATAACTTTGTTGGCTATCGCATAAAAAACCAAAGTAGCTTTCACAAACTACATCTTTAGTGATATGTCCATTTGAATCCATAGTATTTTTAGAATATAAAACCCTGCCGTAAAATTCACAGCGGTTATGTTTAGAGTTATAAACTCTAACAAGAGTTTTGTAATCGCATATTTTGTTGTAGCCTATATTCACCGGTAAAATGACAAAAGAAAAGGAATCAATACAATTGATTCCTTTTACTACGGTGCCGCTTTTTAATTTAATTGATTCGCCTTGAATCTCTGTTACTATTCCGTCATTAATTAATTCAACAATATACATTAGAATACCTCTTCATAAAATGAAATAGTTAATGTTGCTGCTGTTGTTCCGCTATTCTGAACCGTTAAATCATTGTTACCAGGATATAATTTAAATGAATCGTCCGTAGTTGTTCCAGTTGGAATTGCATAGATTGTGTTATCCATACTTATTACTACTGTTACATCAGTAGTAAAGGTCGGTGTCATTCTATGGCTTGAAGCATTAACGATTGTTGTCGTTATAGATTGAGATGCGGGAACGATTATATTATATACCTTAGGTTCATCAGCTATCATATACGGATATGCAGTGAAATTAACCGTTATCGTTGTTTTTTCAATATCATCTTCATCAGCATAAGAGATAGAATCAAATGAAGCTATGAAATGATAGCCTTTGATGTACGGATCGTATAATTTTTGTTCCATTACATTCATTACCCAATTACTGAATTTCATTTTGCGTTCTTCTAATTCTTCCGGGGTATTTTCAACGATTTCAAAAATATATTTCATTGTCCTTTCTTGCCAATATATTTCGCCGTTGATTGCTGTAAAATCATAGGTTGCATTAGAAAATGGAACTGTATCTTTTATAGATTTCTTTTTGGGTGCATGTATTTCTCTTTCTTTAACGGATGCACCGAATGTATCATATGAGCCAGTATCAGCAATTATTAACTGGTCTAACATAACCACACCCCCTTATTTTGTATCTTCTACCATTTCCCAAGCAGCAGGATATACATCAGGTGCATATACGCAATAATTCATTAAACACTTATATACTTTGCCATTGTATGTCACTATGTTACCTTCCATATATGCATCATGTGCACCTGTTGGCTGTACATACTCTGCATATTCTGTTGTTGGTTCTTCTGTTGTGGTATTTTCTGCAAGCTTTGAATTGATATCCTTAATCGCATCCCACAGCTTTTCAATCTCAACCTTCACATCATACTGTGCTATTTGTGAACCTCTAGCCTTTGCATACAGTTCATCTTTTTCCGCTTCGCTTAACATACCTACGATGTAATAAGTATCAATCTTTCTTAAAAGGTTCGTTAAATCATAACCACCACGTTCAATCACATTTAAAAATACTTCTTTCATTCTTCATCCTTTCTATGCATTGATTAATGCATTGCATACTTCATTTATCTTGTTATCAATATATAGCTTTATATCTGCTGAATAAGTTACTTTAACATTGGCATTACTTAATACTGTTGTATAAGGCTTGTTAGTTAATATAGCTTTATATGCTTGTATTTCTGCTTCAGATAGCTTTGTTTCAATCGGTGTTGATAACACATATTGATAATCAACATTGTTTGCAGATAGCCAATCATACAATCTATCTGCTGTGGTAATTCCATCAACACTTAAATATATATGATTGCCTGACCTTGCCATTCTTCCATTTGTTGCACTAGATACTATCTGATTCGCTGTCCAATAACAATCAAAATGGCTTGCCATTGCATACGATTCTGTTCTTGTTGAAGCTAGTGTTTCACCATTGAGTATGGTAATGGCAAAGGCATTTTTATTTACCCAACCATCATTTTTCCAAATAGAACCCACATTTATTGAACGATCTAATGTTTTTCTACCTATTCTTTGAATATACACACCTTTCTCTAGGTCTACTTCATCTGCATATTCGCCCACTCTTGCAAAGTTATATGGCAATGATACAGCTTGTTCGGAATATGCTTCAAATGTACTATCTGTATATTCTGCATATCTTAACATAGGATAGAATGTTTCATTGATTGTTGTACCTACCCCTATAACGATAGCAATATTCCAAGTTCCACTTTCATTTGTAAATGGTACATTAATGCCTTGTCCTATATCTCTACCAACATAAGCTTTACCATTATAATTATAAAATTGTATTTGGAATACATCCATAGCACCACCACTAGGGCAGCCTGATAAAATATAGTTGCCATTCTTTAGTGGTACTCCACCTTTTTGCGATATTAGATTACTACCCATTATAATATCGTAGGAATTAGCTGTTGCTGTGCCTGATACTGTAATACTACCATCAACATTGTGAGTAAAGGTAATACCATTTTGTGAATTAGTCGAACTGTATATTTTTAATAAATTCTTTTTACATACATTCACTGTTGGATTTTCAACACTTACTATTTCAACAGGTGCATCAGGTGTTGGTGTTCCATCTTGTGTTGTCTTACCATACACATTCAGATTGAGTAAAGGCATATTTGCACTGTCATTGATTGCTATTGCTGTGCCTGTCTTTTCTACTGCAAGCACAGGTGCATATCTTACATCACCTTCATACTTTGTGTAAGCTTCATTCCCTGCTACAATGCCGGCAACATACAACTTTACTTCTTCTGCTGTTTGTGCTGAATTTAACGCTGAATCTGCCGATTGCTGTGCATTGGATTCTGATTCCGCTGCTGATGTTACTAAAGCTTCTGCCTTTGCTATTACAGTTTCATAGTTAAGTATTTCTTTTTCCGTATAGGCATAATCAGAAGGCTTAGTTCTAGCTTTGATTGGAAGATTGATAGCCTTAACTGTTTCGCCCTCATTATTGCTAATAATATATATCCACGCTGTAACCGGATCATCTTTCTGTAAGACAATATTAGGAATGTCAATAGTGGCTACACCGTTAGAAGAAGTTGCTGCAACAACATAAGCTATTTTATCTTTTTTCCCGGCAAAGTGAACTTGGAATGATGCCGGTAATGTTTTTAGTGTGATTTGTAACTGCTGTCCGATATCCCATTGGGTTAACCCTTCGACAGTTACAATATCAATCCCTTCGGTAAATATTGCTTTTAACATTGTTTTATCCTTTCTTCGTAAATTAAAGCATCTTCCCTACATATATAGAGAAGATGCCCTTTTATCATTATTCAATTGCTAAACCACGGCTTTTAAATGAATTCCTAAGACCGCTTACATTGTCATTATCACTTACGGTAGCTTCAGCAAATTTTCTACCATTGATATTTAAATGGATAGGTCTATTTGCTAAATCTTCAACCGCCACCGCTAATGCTTGTAAATTAACAATCTGCATAGCTTTTTCAATTGCATTTTCCATATAGCTTTCTAATTTATCTATAGGAATTATTGCTTCCGGTCCTGCTTCTCCGGCAATATTTAAAGTCGGTTTTGTTAAGATTCCGCCTTCAGCAAGAAGCGGTATTTGGGGAACACTAATTGTCGGTAAACCCGAAAATGGTGATACACCTGCAATTGATACGCCCCTAATTTTGGCTAACGCATCATTAATAGCATTGAACGGTACGGATACCACTTTATTGATTCCGCTAATAATAGCATTGACAATTTTTTTAAAGGCTGATTCTATCCCTTCTTTTATGCCGGAAAAAATTTTGCCACCAACCGAAAAAATATTTTTCACTTTTTCCCAAGCGGCACTGAATTTTTCGCCGAAAAATCCTGCCACATTTGAAAAGATACTTTTAATTCCACCCCACGCAGATGAAGCACCTGATTTCAATTTTCCCCACATCGAAGAGAAGAAATTACTTACTGGCTCAACCACTTTTTCATTGAACCAACCCGATACTTTTGAAAAAACATTTTTAATTCCGTTCCACGTATTTGTGGCTTTATTTTTCACGCCGTTCCATAATGCTGAAAAGAAATTACTCACTGGTTGAATCACTTTTTCATTGAACCATGTCGACACAATGCCCCACACAGCCTTTATAGTTTCCCAAGTGCCTTTTATCAAAGTCACAATAACGGATATTGTGCTTTTAATGGTATTCCAAATAGAAGTGAAAAGTTCGCTGAAAAATTGGAAAATAGGTGTGCTTTTTATCCACTCCCAAGCTGTAATAAAAGCGTTTTTAATCCACTCAATAGTTGTTGTAAAAACCGTAACAATCAGGTTAAACATAAATGTGTAATAAGCAATAATCGGCTGAATCACATATGTATCAATCCACCCAACAATATTTTTAAATAAATTAACAATCCAGTTCCAAGCGGTTTGTAGTGCGTTTACGATTGCCGAAGCCGCTTTTTTAACTGCTGCAACTATTTCATCCCAGTATTCTATGACTACTACAATTATCGCAACTACGGCGGCTATTGCGGCCACAATAACGACAACAATCCAGGTAATCGGATTCGCTAAAATAGCAGAATTTAACGCCCATTGAGCAACAGTCCAAATCGTAACTACTGTTGTAATTGCGGTAATCGCCCCCGCCAAGGTTGCAATGGCTATACCTAAAATTCTCATTTGTACCGGGTGCTCTTGTGCCCACTCTAACGCACTAACTATTGCACCGCTAAGTTTTTCTATAACTGGCAACATATCAGTTAATATTTGGGTCTTAAGATTATTAAACTCTGTGGTTATCGGTTCAATCGCTGCCGCAAGATTAGCCTCTGCAAGTATATTTTCTGCTGTAGCTTCTTTAGCTTCCATTTGTGCCGATGCTGTATCTCTATATGTAGTTGCCGCATCGCCATATAAAGCCGTTAATGTGTCAGTAATTAAAGCTTGTCTTTCTGCTTCGGTATTACATTCGGACAACGCCACATTAAAAGCTTCTTCTGCGGTAGTTACGTCCTCGGACATATATTTAGAAAACATCGTTGCTGCTTCGCTACTCCAATTGAGTGCGTCTGCTAAATTTCCGGTAACAACTCCTACATTGCGAGTTTCAACGGCAGATTCAGCGAGTGCAGCCGGATCTAAACTATCCTGATATTTACCCCATATACCGGTTGATATCGTTACCCACTTATTCAAATCTTCTTGATTATCAGACAACCTTGCGATATGGTTAGCTGTTTCTACAGCTCTATCATCTTCGCCGAATACTTTATATAATTCTTTCCAGGTGTCCGTAGCTTGCGAAGTTGAATGGTTTGTTTCTTCAAATGAAGTAGTAAGTGTCGCTAAATCCTGCCTTAATTCCCTCGTAGCTTCAGGTAATTTCCCGAGATACGATACAAATTCTCCTACTTTTCTGATAACGCCTTGCAAAGCGTTTGCTGCTAAATTTGCTAAGGTGCCGCCTAAAATAGTAAAACCTTCCTCAGCTTCTTTTGATGACCTTTCGGTATCGCCCAAACTCTTATCTAACTTATCAGCTTTATTAGACACTTTTTGTAAAGCTTCTTCGTTTTTATCTAACGCTTTTGACAAATTTTTTAATTGTTTTTCCAGTGCCTTCGCTTCATCTGAATTTTTGCCGTACTGCAAAACCGCTTCTACATAGGCTTTTTTTAATCTATCAACTACCTCTCGCTGACTAGATATAGTATTTTTTAATTTGCCGGTTGCACTTTCTGCTTCTTTTGCCGCTTGCGTTTGTTCCTCTATCTCTTTATTGCAAGTATTAATAGCTTGCTGTAATTTGATTTCTGTTAATTGTGCATCCATAAGTTGTTTCTTTAATTTCGCTACAACATCCGAATTTTCGCCAAAACATTCAACAGCCACTTCCAATTTTTTGTTTAAGGCTTCTGTCTTGCTTTGCGATTCCTTTAACTGATCTTCTAAATTCTTATGATTCGCTTCAAGCCCTTCAATAGAAGAACCAGTTATTTTCATCTGTTCCGAATTTAGCTTAAATTCCGAACGCAACTGTTTTAAAGTTTTCTCGGATTGTTTAATGGAATCATCAAAGCTACCAGTATCGGCTTTAAATTTAATCATAGCTTCATTCTTATTTTTTGCCACTACATTTCCACCCCCTTCGGCGGCTATTTTTATTTTTTCTTTTTTCGCTCTCGCTCAACCACATAATTAACCCAACCGTCATATGCGGTTTTATTTTCAACCACGCCAAGCACAAATGAATAATCCGCATACCAAAATATATCCTCAGGAATTTCAAGGATTATTACATAATAGGTGTAATAGTCCTCAACATCTTCTAAGACAAATTTAGGCGGTTTAATTCGGTTTTCCCTAGCGTGTGTTCTTTTTATAAATGGTTGGCGAAAGCCTACTGTTTTTTTGCCTTTGTTAATTTTTCTAAAGCTTCTTTTATAGCCATTCTGTCAGAACCGCATGCGATCATAAATTCTTCTTCTGTCATACGGTCTTCTACGTCCATATTTGCACACACATATGCTGCATATAATACGGTAATCATATCTAATTCATCATCAGCACCCTTAGTCATAACCTTGTTATAGCGGTCATATAAGCCTTTGTGGATGCTCTTTAACTGGTATAATTTGTAAAACGTCAAAGTCATTTTTACTGTTCTGCCGTCTTCAAATGTAAAATCTATTGTTGAATTTAACTTTTTTTCCATTTCCATTTCTCCTTTAAAAAAGGACACTGCCAAAAGCAATGTCCTTTTAATTACTTATTAGATTTTTTAGCCTTTTTGGGTTTTACTTCTGCCGGCTTTTTAGCAACTTCTTCTGTTACCGGTTCAGTTTCACCATCAATTAGTTCTTCTACAAGTGGACCTACCTCTAATATCTCCGCAAATCTTTTTGGGGATATAGTAAGCTCAGAACCTTTCTTGTGGATTTCTTTAGTGTGTCTGTCTTTAAATGTCTGTAATACTTTTACTCTCATAGGTTAACCCCCTTTATGCAGAAGCTACCTGAACTAATGAAGGTGTAAAAGCTGTCATCCATTGAGATTTAACTTCTGTACTAAGTTCTGAAGCAAGTGCTTCATATACACCGTTGCCGAATTCATCCGGCATTACTGATACTTCCATTTCTGTTTCAGCTACTTCTTCAGCACCATTTTCGATGCTTCTTGTAACACCGTTTTTCATAATGCAGTTAGGGTATGCCTTAAACTTTTCTACACCGTCTTCATCAAATACTTGCTGAACGATTGAAAAAGCTTCGTGTACGGAATTCTGACCGTATGCTTTTACGCCCTCAATGAGTGTGTCAAGGTTCATTCCGTAAGCATTATCATATACTTCTTTAGGACAGTGCATACTGATATTAAGTGTACCGTTGCCAGTACCCTTTACAGTTGTTTTAGCAACAACGCCACGGCAAGACTTTGTTACTACTTTGGATTCCATTTCTTCTTCGCTAGATCCAACGCAATTTGCCGCTAAATACTCTTCTGAACTTTTGAACTTGATGCCCATTGCACGAAGTTCGTATTCTGAATATACTCCATTAGTCATATTCTCATTCTCCTTTACTTTTAATTTATAGGTTCTATTAGCTTGCTAATACAACGATTAATAATTTCTTCTTGCACATTCATACCGCCCTTGTAAAAGAACTCTTGACCGCCAATGTGCCGGCGGGTATTACTTCCGTCATCAGGGAAGTATAAGTATTGATAATTCTTTGTAGTGGTTATAGTGATCGCCAAATTACTATTAATACTTCTTAAAGATTTACCGCTTTTAGCAGGTGCTCTTTTCCCACCCCAATAGCGGCCCGATACCGGCATTAACCTTTTAATAGATTCTTGCAAAAGATTACTTGTTTCCGTACTATGCAAAACCTCATTAATAGCATCTTCTGTATTACCGGCATAATCTTTCATAACTTCAATCAAGTTGTCAAAATTAGAAACATCTAATGTATACCTCATATCATCACGCTTTCTTTTTCGCCCTTACAAAGTCGATAGTTAGCATTTCAACAACTATATTTGTGTTAGGTTTCTCAACATATGTATATTCGCAATCCGTATCGGCAAGCCTTATACCGTCAATTTCAAGCACCTTGTCTATTACCTCAATGTCTAAATCTTCAGGAATAAAATTTTCTCTTACAATATGAACACTATATACATAACTGTACCCAGTTCTATTTGGGGAAGGTTTCATCCTTTTTCTGTCGAATACAATATAATCCCAAGCCGTATTCCTTACAGAATTATCAACTATTCCATAAAATACTTTGGAATCAATTTCTTCTAACTTTTCTTTAATCTTTTTTAGAATCAAGCGGTTTCACTCCTTCCAAATACAAGAACATTTCCGTGCGGCTTTTATCTGTATACGATACATCGTAAAGATAATTATCTATAACCGCCTTACATTTGTTGTCAACACTTTTTACAAAGCGAGTTTTTACTTTGAGTGAAAGAGAAAAATCGTTTTGTTCAGCAAATTGTAAATCTTGTTCACGCTTTGCCATTTCCTCATAATCAAGCCTGACCACAAAATCCATGTTATCTATTCCTGATACATTTTGCTTTGCGGAAAAGTCTGTTCGTCTTTCTTTTTCACGATATATGAACACTACGCCGTCATTGTAGCGGCTAAACTTATTCTTCATCAGTATCCACCTCGCTATTATTCTTGTAATATTCAACTTCATATTTTGTTCTTACTTGTGCGATCATCTTTGAGTAATTATCTTCAAACTCATTGATTGAATGATTCCATTCATACAAGCAATAAGCCAAGAACAATGTATTTTCTGCCCCAGCTTTGCTGAAATCAAAATCAGCATCAGGAATCCCCAACCTATGAATTAAGTCAGGGATTGCCGATGCGATAATTTCATTCACTCTTTGGGTTGTATCAGAATCATCCCAAGTTATATTAAGTTTTCGCTTAACCTGTGCTAACAAGGTTTCATTCATAATATCAACCTCGCAATCTTACTAAGCAGTAACCACTTCTGTATTCTTAACAGTGATATAAGCTGGTTCTAAGCTGCTAATATCAAGGAATAATGCAGAAGTATTGTCAAATGCTCTACCTGCACCGTACTGCTTAATCTTAAACACTCTTTGGTCTTCAAGGAACTTGTATTCATCTGAGTACTCGATAACACCGTTCTTAGAACCGCCCATACCCATAAAGTATTCATTCTTTAAGAATACAACTGCTTCGCCATCTTCAAGTGCATTAGATACATATACAGTTGTTGGGAATGGGAACAAGTTATTAACATATGTTCCGTTAGCGTTTAGTACAGTTGTAGCAGGCATTACTTTTGTCAAGTAATCTGTTTGGTTACAGATTAATCCTACTTCTGTAAACTTTCTCTTATGGCCGCTTTCTGTCTTTGACATTTGAGCAAGAATTGAACCATATTCAGCAGGTGTAAAGCTTTTAACAACAACCTTTGTTTTGTCAGGATATCCAGTTGTTGAAGAGTAAGAAACACCTTCTGAAATATCCTTAATTAAACCGATTGGTTCATTTACGCCAGTACCTGATACAATAGCCACTTCAAGACCTGCCATAATAGCTTCTGATAATACAGTTCTGATATAGCCGTCTAAGAATGTAGGACCTAAGTCTAACATACCTACTTCGATAATTGCGTATGCAGATAATTTGTTCTGATTGATGTCCACTACCTTGAATGAAGATGTAATCTCCTTAACGATAGCTTCTGTAATCTGACCCCAAACCGCATTTTGTGCCGAATGGTCATTTAAAATCCACTTGGTTACATAACCTACATACTGGAAGTTAATAGCCTTTAACAATGGATATTCGTCCTGAAGGTTCTTATACACATCTTCAATAATTGTTGTTGGCATTAAATCTTCCTCATTATCGCTACCGATAATTGCAGTAAATGCCTGCTTTGGATCTGTTGATTTTAAAGCAGCTATTACTTTCTGATACCACTTTGTTTCAGCAGAAGTTAACTGTCTGTAACCTCTTTGAGCCAATACCGCTGCATCGTGTGATGCCTGAATATCTTCAAAATCTGCCTTAATCTGTTCAGCTATTGAATCGTGCAGCTCACTCCAAGCCGCTTGCATAGCTTTTTCATCGTTACCCTTCATAGCTTCCACAATCTTATTGATGCAAGCTTTTTCGTTTGCGAATTTAATCATTTCACATTCTCCTTTTCTTTTACATTTTTGAAATTGCATTAAAAAAACCGCTCCATTTCTGTGCGGTAATTTCCTCGTCATCATCTGATTCATCATCTTCCCCTGAATCATCATTATCTTTTTCTGAATCATTGTCTGAATCATTGTCTGATTCATCATCCGGATTATCATCCGTTCCATTATCGCCACCTTCGGAATCATCATCTGCTTCATCCTTTTTGGTGTCCGGCTCTTTCTCGTCCTTTGCTTCTTGATATGCTTTCACAATATCAATTAATTGTGTCTTTACACTTTGGCTCGGTGCAGCTTTTTCAGTTTTTACAATTGAAGTTGCAAAACCGTATTCAATAGCTTCTTCCGGTAAAATCCAACTTTCAGCATCCATTAACGCTTTAATTTCTTCTTCGCTTAATGTCGAATGAGCCTTATAAGCTTCTACACTCGCTTGTGTTATCTTTTCTAAATCATCCGCTTGCTTTCTCAACTCTTGCGAATTGCCGGCGGCCCAAGTCCATGCATTGTGAATCATCAGTAATGATGCTTCGCTCATTACCCTTTCATCGCCAGCCATAAATATTACAGATGCGATTGAACAAGCAAAACCGTCACAATAAGTTGTTACCTTTGCTTTGTGGCGTTTCAATGCGTTATAGATTGCTAAACCTTCCGCAACCTCGCCACCGTAAGAATTGATATACACATTAATTTGCGATACATCTCCGAGTGCATCAAGCTGTTTCGATAGGTTATACGCACTTACATCTTCTTCACTCCACGGATAACTGGTTATATCGCCGTAGATAGTAATGGTTGCTTCGTTGCCGTTTTTCTCCATTGCATAATACTTTTTCATTGCCTTTCCACCCCCTTTCAAGTAGTAATGCTATTCAGCATATTTTCAGCCAAATCATAATTCTTAGTTAAGAAATGACTTGTACTAAAATCAGTATTAAGGATATTTAAATCTAGTCGCTTCCTTAGTTCGTCAATATTACATACACCTGAAGCGATAGCCTTATCCGCCTTATCAGCAACTTCCAATATATCAATATGGTTAATGCAAGAGGTATCAACCTTAACATAATCGCCGGTTTCCCATTCATCATACGAATAATATTTTCTGCTGAATTCCTCGCCTATCATATCAGTAAGTGGGTCTATACAAATCGAAAGGTACACTTTTACAATTTCGTTCATATTGGTTATATTGCCGTACATCATAGGCATCGGAATCTTTATTGCTTGTCCGACAACCTCAAATATTTCTTTCCGCATTGCAATAATATCCGCAGAATTTGATTGCGTTTTTTCAGAAGCATCTACAAGATCCGTTCCCTTGAATTGAGGGTATACCGCATTATCATTTGTCATAAATGATTCAAGTTGCTTCTTTATAACCTTTTCAAATACCGCTTGAAACTCTACATCTCCTGCCTTGTACTGGTCAAGAATAAGCTTGTACTTTTTACCGTTGTTACGCTTAAATGATTGGATTGCAGAAGTAATAACTTCCCCGTATTGCGAGTACAACGAATCCACAAGTTGCTTTACATTCTTATTATCAAGCTTTAAATAAAAAACTTCACTCGCCTTATACTTTTTCTTAACCTGATGACTATTAAATGTGACATTGTAGAACATATTCTCTTTTAATGGATTGCTGTCATCAATATCGAAACTATCAGCACAATATAAATAGTTATTATGCGGAACTATTAAAGCGTGTCCATCATAATAATATTTTTCAATAAATTTATTTATAAATTGGCTTGAATTTTCATTTGGGTTCGGCGATACATTTAGCATGTAATATAATTTATCTTTTACTTCTTCATTTTTGACATATGTCTTGAATTCACACTTACTTATTGTATTAGCAACATAAGATATTGCTATGTGCAAAGCTAATTCTTTAAACGCCAACTGTTCCAATAATGACATTTTTACAGTTCCTATTTCCGCCACTTCAATTTTCTTTTCTAAAAAATTGAATAGGTTAAATTTCCTCATTCCCTCACTCCTTTCCTAAAAAACTAATGTTTCCATAAATTGAACATCTTGAAATTCCGGCAGTTCTTCTTCAATAGTCATTGCCGCTACAAATGCCATAAAGCCGTCTGTTTTCCTGCTCTTAGGTTCAATCTTGCCATATTTGTAATTATTATTTTGAGCCGGTTCTAATTTAGCGTTGTTAGTGTACCAACGCATCAATGGGTCATCACCCCATATAATTTTTTGGGTAACGAACATTGAATGAATTTTAGGTTGAACCAACATAATATCTGACGGTCTAACCATTTTAACTTGCTTTTCTGCTGCATCATAACCGGCATCTTTTAATGCCCTTGATAATAATGTGTAGCGGTAACTATCCACCGCTATTTTCTCAATGTTATATATTTGGGATTGCTGTTTAACCCAATTTCCTATAAGAGCAGGGTTGATTTCGACATCGTTAACAATTGTTAATAATCCACGCTCTGCCATTTCATTAAGAGGAATCTTAATTCTGTGCTTATCGTTGCAAGCGGTACAGAACCAACTATGATGCAATCCGTAATATATATCTTCTTTTTTGAACAATAAAAAAGCCGACACAAAGTCGGTTGTTTTTGAAAAGTCTATTCCTAATACACAAGGCTTTCCCTTAAAGTCTAAAACTTCTCTATTCGTTGCTAAAATATTATCCCATGATGCAACCTCTGTATCTTTGCGCCCTTGTGGGCGGTTCATTCGCTTTGTCATAAAAGCATTGTTTACTACTGGATCAAGAATATAATCTGCATATTCTCGGTGCATCTGGTCTTTAAGTGTTGGCAGATATGGCAATGATGGATTGGCCTTTTCCCAATTATCAGAATCATGTACTTCTTCTTCATTATCCAACCAACAAATAAAAGGCAAGAAACCATTATCAGGTATCTCGCCATTTAATATCTTTTTACTTTTTTCAATTAACTGGTCCAATGGACCTTCACGCACATCACCATTTGTTGATATATATGTTCTTCTTGGATGCGGTTTTTTACCAAGTCCAGTTGTAAATACATTTATGTTTTCCCAGTTCTCATATGCGTGTGGTTCATCAAAATCAACCTTGCCACTTCGCAAACCATCTTTGCCTTTTGGGTTATTGGTTCTGTATTTTATTTTTGACTTGGTTTTTAGATTTTGAATTTCTGTTTTAGTCCATCTGAAATGCTTTTCTAATTTCTTGCGCCATTTTGGATTTTCCAAAACATTATATATTTCATCAAATGATGTTTTGGCCTGTTCTTCTGAATTAGCGCATATGTCGATATCGTAATATGCCACACCATTAGTATCAGTTATCAAACAAAAATCTTCAAAAGCTAAATATCCATTTTTGCCGCCACCTCTACCCATTAATGCGAATAGGTCACTCCATCTTGGTGTGCCATCAGATTTAAAAACGCAATTATGCAATATGAAAACAAATTTTTCCCATGCGAATAACTCAAAAGGGAAATACTTTTGATAAGACATATATTTTTCAATTCGTATCTCATCAATTTTCAAGGGTTCTGTTTCCAAAACTCTTTTTACCATTTCAACAAGCTGTTTTTGTTCCTCACATACTCTTACTTTTCCTTGCTCTACAATGTCAATGTATTCTTGTAAATGCTCATTATATCTACAATTCATCATCATCTTCTTCTGGCGGTGGTGGAACAACTATTTTGCAGCGGCTTGTTATTGTAAGGCCTAAATCCCTTGCCGCTGTTTGTGCTTGCTTGAATGCTTTATCTTGCATATTCTGTATATCTTTCAATGATATCATGTCATCATTTGCAATAGCTGATGTTATTGATGCTGAATATATCAAATAAAGGTCCTGTGAAATAATATATCTAGCCAAGCAATCAACATCTAATTCAGACATTATCCCAAGTGCTAATAATTTATTAGCAATCTCTTTAAATTTCTTTCGCTGTTTAGTGTTCAAATATGTTGGCGGTCTTACATCAACAAAAGGCACTTTCAATTCAGACTCTTTTCTTTCCCTGATTTCTTTTTTTGTCAAGTGTTTTTTACCTTTGGCAATTATTAGATCAATCGGTTCTGGATTGTTTGGCATTTTTTTCACTTCCTTTCTTTGAAAAATTTGATGGGGGAAAAATTTTTGACTTGTCTTGATTTCCCCCCGTTGTGAGAGGTTTTTACCCAAACCCCCATAGGGGGTAGTGGGGGGTATAACAAACCCTATTACCAACGCTCTTCGTTGATAAACTTGTCTTTATTGTAAAATTTTGAAAATTTATCGTGAATAATATTGTGGCAAGCATTACATAATGGCACAAGATTAGGTTGTCTTTGTCCATTATTATCCGTGTAGTATCTACTCAAAGCTAAGTCCGGTCTATCCCTTACCTCATTAATATGGTGTACACAATCCGCTTCGGAATATTTACCCACCTTGACACATTCAATACATTCATTGTGGTTATCATCAAGAACTCTTTGCCTTAACTCTAACCAATCATCTGTTTTATAAAATAAATATATTTTATCTTGTTTATATAGCTGTCTTATCCATACCGCTAAAGGTATATCTTTAGGCACTCTCACAATGTTACTTCCTTAAGTTTTAATCACATTTCTTTTTATAGTTTTTAAAATTATCTTCCGCACATTTGCTTACGGCTTTATCTGCTTTATTCCCATACTTTTTGCAAGAATATCCAGTGCAATTTTTACATTTTCTACAATCTACTTCTATCATCTTCTACACCTACCTTTTATCATTTTCCTAATAAAAATGCCTAGCGGAACTTTGACGAATCCCACTAGGCAAAAACATATAAGAGGTACTATATGAAAGGAAAATTTATTATGGACATTTGTGATGTTTTTCACATTATACATAATATCACATCTTCAATATCAACTTCTATCAAGTATTGTAAATTTCATCAATTTTTTTCTGAACTGCTGCCAATGCCTTTTTATGTAGTCCGTCTGATACCCATTGATATGTTAGGTCTAAGTCAACCGCTATCTGTTCCCACGTTCTATATTCTATCTTTTGCGTAATCTCATTAAGTTCGCCCAGGTATCGTTTAGTTAATAGTTTAACGCAATTAGATTCACATGCTGAAAATATTAATTGTTTTACCTCTTCTTTTAGATCTACCAGTTCATCAATTTCAGCGTTTATTTTTTGTTTCATCATAACTATTTTTACTGTACAATCTGCCATTTTTTCTTTGTTGCGTGAGGTTTGAACTTTTTCGTCGCCTAACATAGCCGTTATCTTCGTTGCAAGTGCTTCTAATTGTTCCAACTCTGACATATCCGCTTCTATCATTGCATCTAACTTTCTAACCCTTTGAAGATATTCTTTAGCTGTCATCTGCTGCCACCTTCCTTTTCGAAATGTTTTCTTATGAGTGGACAGCTTAACGCAAACGCATCACACTCTCCATTTTCATAATCATAATGTTCGCAATCAATACAATAATTATCGTGAAGCCAATCACAAATAGCATCATATGTATATTCTCTTTCATCTACAGCTTCACAATAAGCATTTATAATTCTTTGACACAACGAATGAATTTTATCATCATAAAAATCTCCGTCATACTTACCTCTAAACCTATGGTATCTCTCGCCTTTTCGGATTTTCTGCCCACACAAATCACATTTATATTCTTTCCTTGCTTTTGGATATGTGCTACTACTAAATTCTAACATCTGCTGCCACCTGCCTTTCTGACAAACAATGCAATATAGCAATCGTCGCAAATATCCACTTTTTCATTTTTCGTAAATGGAAATGTCAAATATGTTCTTCTGACTTTGTATCTTCTGTCTGCTTGCTTCTTTTCGCAAAAGTCACATATACATTTATTCATTCCTTCCACCTACCTTTCTGACTATTTCGCATATTCCGATTATCTCTAAAATCCATAATGGTAAAATTATAATTGCACTTATGTAAATCACGTCATCAAGTACTCTGTTTGCTTTGTTCCAGTTCATCTGCTGCCACCTGCCTTTATCTGCTCTGCGATTCTTTCAATATCACTCCAAGTTATTCCGTACTCCTGATGGTCTATCCAA
The DNA here is from genome assembly GCA_045543455.1 of Lachnospiraceae bacterium. Lineage (GTDB taxonomy): Bacteria > Bacillota > Clostridia > Lachnospirales > Lachnospiraceae > SIG291. The sequence continues at coordinate 39,006 of JAZQMK010000057.1, read as the reverse complement.
TTCTCTTGTGTATGTTTTTCTAATCTACTGACAAATTCATCAATAGCCTTTGCTCTGATTTCTTGCTTTTCCTTTTCTATATGTTCAGATGCTAATTCCACCATATGAAGCATTCTTTTTGAGTAAGTAAATTCTTCCACCGTGCCGATAGATTGATATTCTTCAAGTCTTGCAAATCTTTCTGAAATCATTGCTCTTTCTTCAAGAGTAACAAACATTCCAACTTTTGTTTTCTGTCGGTGGATTTCTTCAAGTGCTTTTATAGCCGTACTATAAGCTTCAAGTAGTTCATCTATTCCTTTTACTAAACTGCAAGATGCACAATCCCTATTACATTCGTTACGGTCTGCTGTATTGATACATTCAATTTCATTTAGCATAAGTTTGATTGCTTCTTGTTCTGTCATCTGCTGCCACCTACCTTTTATATTTTTGTTCTGTTCCGTCTGCCATTTTAACTGTAATTTCTAATGGATAACCTTTAAGGTTATTGTCAATGCTTAAATATCTGCACTTTACAATCTCAATAGGTTTGCAATGTCCTTTTTCGCATCTTTGTGCCTTGCTCTTATCGTTGTATTCTGTGCCGCATATTTCACAGATATAATGTTTTACTTCTTTCATCTGCTAATCCTCACTTTCCGCTATATAACTTTTTCCTACAGTACCGCCAGTTTGAAATTTAGGTATTCTAGGTAACAGTTGCCCACCGCTTGCCGTAAAGTCCGTAGTATTACTAAGGTCAACCCCGAAAACATATCTCTTTTTTTCACGAATACTTGAAAATATAGGTGCTGTTTCTATACCGGCTTTTTCTAATTTCGTTTTGATTTCTAACATTGCATCCCTATGGCAAGCTTCCCTCTTAGATGCAGGTCGCATAGTATAATCTATCGGTGCATTTACGTCTAATAATCTCTTTAAACATTCCGCTGTTGTCTTGCCGTATCTTCTGTAAATACCGCTTTCAATGTATGTCTTTTGCCATAAAAATAATTTAAAGCCTAATGCCTTTTCAATTCTTTCAATAAATTCTATTTCGTCTTTATGAAAAGTTATATTGCTATGAATCCATTCGCTCTTTTTCTTTAATTCTTTTAATTCCTCAACAGTTCCTAAGGATCTATATTCTTGAATTTCTTTAAGTATTTCAATTGCTGTATTATATGCAAGTTGTTTTTCGGACGGTGTTTCAAAAATATAATTTGGGAAATCATTTGTAAAATATTCAATTGCTTCTTGTTCTGTCATTATTCCACGCTCCTTGTTTCTAACGCTTCAGGAGAAAAACCCCTTCGTTCTGCGTATTCTTCCTCTAATTTTTTTGCATCTTCCGACCAATATTCATGCCTAATCATTTCTGCTGCCAATAAACCTGCACGAAAGGCATTTAACATATCTCTTTCATAATCTAACCTATGCTGTATTTTAAGATTCCCTTGTTTACCCATTTAATCACTTCCCTTGCTAATCTTCTTCGTCATATATTACTATTCCTAAATGTTTACCGAGCCAATCTAATCCGCTCCTGGTAAGCCAATACATTCTACCACCATATCTATCTTTTTTACCGGCCTTAGCATATCCGTCTATAACTAATCTATCCCACACTTCGCAATCTGATTGACTCGCATCATAGTAGTTTCTGTAAGGCTTATAAAATAGTTTTCCGTGTCGCTTATACGGTTTCTTGTTGTCAAGTCCAATAGCGTGTATTGCGTAATCTATAATTCTATGTTTCATTCAATCCATTTCCTTTCTCCTCTTTTTTTGTAATTATCGCAAGTATCGTATTCGTGATTTTGATACCATGTGTCAAATCTATTTTTATGTATTACAACATATTCTGGTAATGCACTATGTCGGTTTAAGCTACCCTTTGGATGTGTGCAATAAATGTTTGGTTCTTCTATCAGTTTCTTCCCATATTCGCCCTCATAATGAAATTGATTGCTATATTGGCAAGAAGCACATATCCCATAAAAGCCATATATAGGTATCCAACCTTTGCAATTCCCTTTATCCGTTCTATGCCCAAAGTGATAACCATAACAAGGTGCATCAGGATGTTGAATTTTATAATGTGCAATACCATTTCTTTTATCCGTGTCCCTATATTTAAGATTGCAAGTGTCACAATGCCCAATCCGTAAAGTATCATTTACGCAACCGTCTGCTCTGAAATATTCAAACAAACTTAATTGTTCCATCCGCTCACTCCTTTCAAAGTTCATCAAGTTCTTCTTCGTACTGTTTTATATGCTTTTCCCAATACCTTTCTTCTTTCCATTGGAAATATTTCATATATATTTTTTTGATAAAATTAGGCATTTTACAAATCCACCTATGGTCTTTACCGTCAAACCAACCGTCAAGATGAATATAACACCCTTCATCCCATTCGCTCCAGTAATCCTTGCTATTCCAGTACATAGGACAATTTCTACAATAATCTCTCATAAACCACTTCTACTTTCTTTATGTATATTTACCGCCGGTTATTTATCGCCATTTTTTATCGGCGGTTCAGGTAACTGCTGCCACGCAATTACGTCATTGTAAACATCGTATTCGAAACCAATATTTTCCCCTTCGAATCGGTCAATACCTATGGAATAATCCGAATGACAAATTAAAACTTCTTGATTTTTTTCAGGCAACCTTTTCTTGCAGGAAATCCAACCGTTGTTGTATTCCTTTTCAAATAATCGGATCACACCTATAATATGTTCGTGTGCCAACTGATATATTTCGCTTTCAGTTCCTACCTTTTCCTGATGTTCTTTTATTCTTTCAATTATTGCATCTATTAAGCTACTCATCTTTCCAACACCTCAACCTTTTCAACTGTTGCTACATCTCCTGCTCTTGTGGCTACCTTACAAAAATATTCCCATGCTTGTCTTACTGCTTCTTCACACTTTTCTTGTGAACACTCCATGTGTTTATCATTCTCTGTCAATAAAGTTACTCTCACTTTCATACTTTTTGTTGCTCCTTCCGTTATTCAATATAAAAATGCCATATCAACCAACCAAAATATATTTTGTAATTTAATATATTGTTTCGCCTTTTCTTCCTGATATATGTTATAGTCGGTAATATATCAATGGCTAAATCATCTTCAATTTTCTGTATTTTCACTGTTGCCACCTGCCTTCATCTGCTCTGCCACTTCCCATACTAAATCCGCAACGGCATCTTGCGTTAAGATATCATCAGGTACACTATTTATTATCGCCCTGAACGATTCCTGGCAACTTCTATCGCACATCCGTTCTGAAAATTCATCAATAGCCTTGTTTCTGATTTCGGTTGTGTTACTACAGCAGCTAATTGTAAGAATTTCATCCACCAATTCATTGATATCTACAAGTGTTTCGCCTGTACATTCTTCTGTGCGTTCTATATTGTTTAAAATACTTTTAATATCTTCTGCTACTTCTGGTATTGTTCTCATATCTTCTCCTTTCATTGCCAATTAAGTTTTATGCAATTCCATACATTTCAAAGCAAGTGCTAAACTATGATTCCAATCTGTATTTCCAAAAGCAACATCATCCATACAATCATCTATGTATGCTTTAAAGGCATTTATATCGCTTTGTGTAACAGTTATTTCTTTCAAAGCCTTAAATTCTTCCACTGTTCCGATTTCCTGATACTTAATTAATTCGTTAGTATCTTTTAAGTATCTTCTTGATAATTCAATGAGTTCTTTATGCTCTGATTTTATTTCTTCCATCGTGCCGATTGCTCTGTACTGTTGTAATTCATCAATGGCTTTGATTGCTAAAACACACGCATCTTCTCTGTCATTTTCGTTGCTTAAAGTCAACCCATTTCCTATTGCTTCAAGTACACAAACTGCATATTTTATACTCATATTTGCTTCATTCTCTGTCATACTCATTCTCCTTTGCTAATACAATTCAATGTGTTTCAATCCATTTTCAATATCGAAATACATATACTTTTCTATATCTTCTTCACTATTTATAGAATCTAATATTTTTTCAAATTCGGATATATTGTTATTAAGGGTGGAAATATCTTCTTTTAATTCTGCTATGCTTGTTCTAAGATTTTCAACTTGTTCTTTATAATTCATTCTCTCACTCTCCCATCTGCTCATCTTCGTAAGAAATAGATATATTGATACCGCCACAAAAGGCAAAAAACAAAATCCAAAACAATGTATTCAGCGGATATGTAGTATCGAACATTTCCATAAACGGCATGTTCAAAATGTCGCATATCCAAAATAGTGTTATGGATATTTTAATAAATAAGATTATCAATACTGCCATACAATCACTCTCCATTCTGCTTTAATGCCTGCTTTTTATTTTAATTATCTATTACGTGTAGTTCTTTGAATCGTGTAAAAATTTCTCCACTGCTAGGACTATCAACCAAAATAAAAGTCCTATTAGGATTTTGTTCCAACTCTTTTTCTTTTATCTTTGGGATTTCTTTTAATTCCTTTGGATGCAATAAGTATTTGCCACTGCATTTATCATTACAGCATATCTTACACATTTCCTTGCACCCCTCTCATCTCTGCCAATGCCTGCTCTGCTTCTTCTTTGGTTTTAAAACATTGACTATTAAAGTCATCAAAATTCAACTTCCAATAATCTCTTGGATTTTCCACAGAATCAAGCCATACATATTTGTTTTTTATTCCATTCGGAATATCTTCTTGTATCACATACCCACTGCATTTCACATGAGTAATCACTTTTGATTTGTAAGCTATTACCCAAAATTTATCTCCTACCTTACAAGGCAACCTTAAAAGCAATCCTTTTTCTTCTGTGTCCTCATAAGCTGCTAATTTCTGCATTGCTTCGTGCAATTTGTTTTTATCTTTTATTACCGCTATACCTAAATGGTATTCAGTCAATCTTTCCATATGGTCACTCCTTTTTAATCATCATCTCTTACAATGATCACTTTTTTATATTTTTTGTTATTTTTAAATTCTTCCTTTACGGCTAAAGCTTCAGCGTATGAATTGCATACCTGTGTTTCTCCTTCGCAATCCTTGTGTGCTCTTCTAAATGTTCCTACTACTATGTATTTCATTGCCTGCTCCTTTAAGCTTTAGTTTCTGTTCCGCTTCTTCTTTATCGAGGAATATATTTGTTCCTATTTCGTGCGGATAAAAGCCATGTACGTTTATGTATATGCCATCTATTAATCTCCACTGGACAAGTGATAAGCCGTATCGGTTTATATAGAACCCGGCAACTTCATATTCGCTTATAAAATCTCTTGTAATCGCATATACTTTATCCCCAACCTTGCAAGGTAGCTTAACCAGTTCTCCTTGCTCTTCTGAATCTTCATAATTACCTAATTTCACAAGTAGCTTTTCATAATTGATTTTAGAATACTCATTATCTACAATGTCTATTGGGTCGAATGTGTCATACAAATTGTCTTTCCACTTATTTGTTAATCGCTCCATTGCACTACCTACTTTCTTTTCTTTCTGCGTTTCTTCTGTAACGCCATTCCGTATTCTTTTGGTGTCATACTTTTTCGTTTATTTTCTTCTTTCAGGAAGCGGTAGTAACTACACGCTTCTTGAAAAGCTTCTGTAAAACTATTCATTCACTCACTCCTTTTTAATTCTTTTATCAATTCTTCAATTTCATATTCTTGTATTGTCTTTCCTGTAAAACCTTCACCGCATTTATAGAACCTTACTATTTTATTTTTCTTATCAAATTCAGCACCATAATATAAGTGTTCTGTTATATGCACATAATATGTCTTTGTGATATCGCAAAATAGCTTTAAGAAGTTATCAACATTGCAATTTTTTTGTAATTTCTCTAGCCAATCATATCCCCAACGCTCACAATGTTCTTTCAGGTGTTCTGCTAAATAATAAATAAAGTCAATATCTTTTCTTGCTTCTTGCATATATGTAAATAAGTCAATTTGCCCTGTCATCTGCTGCCACCTGCCTTTTAACCGCTTTATTCTTTGTATCTATAAGCCTTGCTATATTGCTTGATGCTTCTGTTAAATCAGGATCCGTTGTAAATAGCTTGTGGCGGTTCATAATTAATAACTCGCTCCTGGTAATCAGTTTTAGGTTTGATATATCTAGGTTCGTTTTATTTCCGTCTAAAAATATAACCACACAGCCTTTGGGAATAGGTCCGTTTATGCGTTCCCATACTACATTGTGTTTTAATCGCCATTTCCTCGGTTCTGCAACTTTGATTTCAATATAGCCGTCTTTAGATAATCTTTCGCTGCCTACTTCTCTATGGTTAAGCGGTATATTTCCTTTTTTGAACATTGTATTTTTTGCTTTTTCATATACCTCTTTTGACATTGGAACACCTTTGTTAGTAGGTATATGCCCTCGCTCAAATCTTCCATTAAGACCGCTATTTAATTTATGCTTTGACTTATAACGCTTTATCTGCTCCCGACTATATGCCGTTCCATATTCAGCATTAACCTTATCCGCTAATTGCTGATTGCCAATACCTTTATAATTTGCATGCATAAATGCTTGTATTTCTTCCGTGAAAACTGCTGCCATTACCAATCCTCTAACTTTCTTACACGCTTCTGCAAATTCTTAACCGTTTCCTTTAATTCCTTGTTTTCTGCTGCCATTCATTTGTTAGTAATACCTAAGAGCGGTAATTCTACATTCTCGCCAGTTCCGTACTCGTCAAAGTGTTTTTTCGCTTGTAATGCCAATGCACCATTTTCTATAATCGTCTTTGCGACCTTAGTAACGCTGTCGCATCTTTTTATTTCTCTTTCCAATCCCGCTTCGTCTAAATCATCATCGTTAAGTCTTTCTATCTGTTCAAATAAATAATTGTTCAAATCTGTCAATGTATTTTTCATACTGTTATACCTCGCTTTTCATTCTTTCTATTCGTTCCTGAACCCTTTTTGAATATTGGGTTTCGTATATTCCTTGTTCCCATAGCTTTGCGGCACCAGCAGGACCTAAGTTATAAGCCATTAATACTTTAGATGTATCATTGCCGTATTCTTGAAATAGTGTGTAGCATATGTATACACCGGCAATAACATTTTGATACGGATCTAAATAATCTGTTATTCCTAAAGCTTCAGATAACCACTTGTGATTATACGTATTAATCTGCATTAATCCGTAATCGTTAGTTTTACTAATTACGTCTGCCTTGTAGCAACTCTCTTGTTCTATTATTCCCATAACAAAATGGAAGTCTATGTTATAACCGTAAGACAAGTAATATATAAATTCTTGTACCTCTGCATCCAGTTCGCAATCTACTGGTTTAAAATCAATGCCACCTACTACCCATTCTTCCTTAGGTACATCTTTAACATATTGCACCGTTCCATATAGCATTGGTTGTGTCTGTTGTTCCGTTTGTTCCTCTGCCGGTTCTATAGGTTCTACCTTTTTCGGCAATGCATGTACTATTATTGCTATGCCGACCAATAAAATAACGGTTAGTGTTAATGCCATAATGAAATCCAGTTTAAAATATCCGTCTTCTTTCATATCATTCCCTTTCCGGTCCTGCTACCAATTTCAAAGTTTGGTGTTCTACCCTTATCTGCTCTATCATTGTTGTTATTGATACTGGTATTTGTATTTCCTTTTGCTTTCGTGCGGCCAACTGTTCATATATCAAGCGGAAGTTCGCCCTATCTGTTGCTATATTTTCACTTAGGCAAAGATTTCTGAAACCGAGATTTTGTACACATTGTTTTGTGATCTCGTCAAATGTTTCCATTGCTTCTCCTATGCGATACATTCCATATTTCCTTATTGCAGTTAATACTTGTTGCCACCCTTCGCCCCAATCAGGAATATCGCCAACTTGAACTGCTGCCGCTGTTCCTCTTATCTCTGCAATGCTCGGTGACCATTTATTTGTTGCCACCCATTTTTTCAAAGCTACTTCTGCTACTTTGTAAGGAATATCGCTAAGTTGTTCTTGCCATAATGCCATTGCTTGCTTATTAGGTAGAATCTGTTCCCTCGGGTAATATGTCTTCATAGCCATTGCAAATATGCTGAACTCTTCATTATTCATTTATGCCACCTCTTTTGACAATCTCTACTGCTTGGTCTATCAGCTCATTGACTTCACACATCATCAACTCTGCATATCCCTTTTCTTTCAATTCTTCCAACTGTTTCACAACCTTTTCACTGTCATAGGCTGTTTTCTGTTCATCAAAATATTCGGCAAAAATACCTTCCAACATAGTCATATCTTTATGTTCTATTGCATAACCTATGGCTGTATCATTTTGTGTAATGAAGTCTAACAGTTTACCGTTTTCTATATCTGCATCTATCAATATCATTCTTATCACTCTCCTTTTGCGAACTGTGCGGCCATAGCATAAAAATCGTCTAATTCTGCTGCCTTAGTCTGTTTTTGATAAACTGGCTTGTTATTCTGCTCTTTGTCTTTTCTCGCCCAGTTTCTTATTGTGGCATAGTGGCTTTTATACCTTTTACCGGTAGATGCCACATATGAAGATAACCTTTCAATGCGTTCTTCATAATCAGAATATTCCCTCTTTAATTTTTGTAACTCTTCATCCGTGAGTAATACATTGTTGTATTCGCCGTATTTATGTTTTACTGGTTTATCTTTTTTTTCGGGTTCGTTGCGTACGGTATTGCGTACGCTATTCTGTACGGGGTACGATACCTCATTATCATTATCATTATCATTATCATTATCATTTTCATTATCATTTTCATTATCATTTTCATTTTCATTTTCATTATCATTTAGATATTCTGTTATGATTTTTTTGACCGTAAATGTTAGATCGTCTTTGTCTGAAATGAAATTGAAAATCCTTGAAATAAGGCTTTTATTTTTAACCTTTTGCATTTCCCTTTTAAGGCAATCTTCAACCGGCTTTCCACCTTTGACTATTGAATGCCTAAGGTAATTTTTAACCGCTATTTCCCTTGATTCTCTTGAATAAATAATAATGCCGTACTTATTTTCAAACCTATCAATTAATGTATTAACAGTGTCTTCTGAATAGCCAAGTTGAAAGGCCGCCTGCTTAATACTAATCTCATATATTCCTAGTTGGGTTGTGAAAGGGTTCGTAAGCAAATACAACATAAAATACTTATCTTCGGGCGAAAAATCGTCCACCTTGCCGTCTGTCCAAAAGGATGTATCAACTACTCTTTTTATTCCCATTTTCAGCACTCCTTTTCTTTTTGTTCCAATTTTTAATGTATTCGTTTTGTTCTTCGTCTTTACGGCTATCATTAGTTGCCCTTAATAACATCAATTCCGTTATTCCGATTAGCAAAAGTGCTATAACGATTTCCACTTAATCACTCCTTATCATCAATTTGGACCTTAATATATTTGCATTTATCTTTGGTAATATTGTCTTGCTTTCTACGGCTATAATATTTTATTGTTTGGCATATAGCGGAATCGGTTGTATGCCTTATTCTTGCTAACTCTGCCACCGTATCAGCAACGGCAACCGGTAACTCATATTCGTCTTGCGTAATCTCTAGCCATACCGTCATTGCTACACCTCTTTTTGCCATGCGTATCTTGCAGCTTGTCTTTCTCTCATTTGCTGATAAACGCTTTTAGGCGGTTCTTTATCGTTCTCTTGCTCCTGCATATTTTCTAGTAATTCAGTTACAATTTTAGAAAAATCATTCCAACCGTCCTTGTAATCTTCCGTTGTGTCGGCTGAAAAATCATATTCTTCTTTAACCTTTTTGATAATCTTTAACGCTAGTTCAATGCCGGTTATTTTTACTGGTGTTCCTTCCATCTGTTGCCACCTTCCTTTCTATTGTTCCGTTATCGGAATAATATCAATTGCTATAAGTTCCGAAAGCCTAATTATCAAACCGTCAATATATAAATTTCCGTTTAATTTTTTATCAAATGCTGTCTGTACTGAATATTTTATTTGTTTCAAGTTTTCAAGAACCTCAACCGCTCTTGATTCATCAAGAACGGATTCTTTTTCAATGTAAGTGCCATTTATGAACCACATTTTAAAAAGGATTTTATCTTTGTTCATCTGCTGCCACCTGCTTTCTATACTTCTTTAATTCTGATGCCGTGTATATATAGCATCAATTTACGCTTAATAATATAATCCTTAGTTTTCATTCCCTTAGTATCTTCAACAACGGTTTCGCCGTTTTGTGTATATACAAAGTCTGCATAATAATTACATTCTTGCTCTATTACTTTGCCTTTATATACACCGCCTTGAGGTCCTATTCTATCCGGTTCTCTTTGCGAGGGAATGAGAACATATTTAACTTGCCTTTGTAGGTTTTGGATCTCCCCGCTCTTTTCGAGCAGGGATAATTCAGTATACCTATTAGCTTCTTTCACGGAATCAAAAGTAATTCCGTCTACTTCTTTTTTTATGTTTCTGTACTTGTTTGTGTTGTAGTATCGCCATGCCATAGTTAACGCCTTTCACTAGGAGCATCAATTAAAGCACCCTCTTCTATAGCTGCTTTTAATTCTAATAGTTTGTTTAAGACTTTATTATTGTGTTCTCCTAATGAGCGTTGCCAACCCACTGTAGCCATCTTTAAAGGGTGGTTATATGTCAGTTGTGTTTCTATGACTCTTCTCATTTCTTCAATTTCGTTATCTTTAATTTTCAATACATCTTCACAGATTTTTAAAATTCTATTTGCCATATAATTCTCCTATTCTATGCAAAAGGTAAGCCGTCATCTTCATCAATGCCGTCAGGAATATTCATAAAGCCGTCAGGTGTCATAGTTGCAGAATGTACGTCATTGGAAGAATTGCTATTTTTACTCTCTGCAAATTCTTGTTCCTCAATCATTACATCAGTTGTATAAACCTTTTGACCGTCCTTATTGGTATAGCTGCCAGTTTGGATTCTGCCGGTAACTAATATTTTTGTACCTTTATTCAAGTATTTTTCCGCAAATTCGCCTTGTTTTCCAAAAGCGGTGCAAGTTATAAAGTCGGCAGTTTGACCGCCCTCTTGCTTAAATTTTCTATCTACAGCAAGCCTATATTTTGCAACACACATAGGATTTTCGCCATTGGAATATCTTACTTCCGGGTCTGCGACCAGGCGGCCCATTAAAATAACTTTGTTCATCCTATCATCTCCTTTTTGCTTCGTTTATTTCCTTTTCTCTCTGCTCCTTGCTTTTATAAAACTTACATTCTTCATTTTTGCAATATAAATCATTTAATGCCGTACACGGAATTGTTTTACTTTTATCGCCGTTGTAGGCAAAACAATCTTCCTTAATTCCTGCTGCCATATTTTAAAATCTCCTTAATTTTCTGTTTTTATATCTTCTGTTTCCGGTGCCCTCGGTTTAATATAATCAATCGCTACTTCAATCGGTGTTGTAGAACTTAATAACAGCGTTTTTACTAACCCTGATGCATCGGAATAATACGAAAACTCAAATTGAAATATTTCAAAACCTTTTTTGATTATTACTCTGTATATACCCATTTAAATCTCTCCTATTATCATTGTCATATCTGTTGTAAATGCATATAAGTATTCCAACATTGCACCTTTTGATTTTTCGTAACCTTTCAAAAGGTAAATCGCATCACAGCGGCTTAATTCATATAAGCCTATATCAATATAATCCTTGTAAGAATACCCTTGATTTTTAGCCGGATTATATACTTCATAACCTTGTTCTGTTAGCATCTTTTCCGCTTCTGCAAATTGCTCCTTGTAGTACGGATTATCGCTAATCGCTCCTGCTATATATACTTTCAACCTATCACTCCTTTGTCTTATATTTTAGTTTTGTTTAATACCTTTCTCCGAACACAGACACACAATACGCATATACTCTTTTGTTCGGAATATAACAAATTGAATAATTATTATAATCTGTATGCTTAGTTAAAAAGTATTCTTCACACGCTTGTGTTTCGGATAAACCGTCAAGTTGCAAAGCCCATATAACCTCACGCTCTTCTTCGCAAAGTTCCCTACCTTTTTCTATCAGATCCGTATTCAAAGGTTGTGCTACTCCCTGTGTTTCATGCAACTCCCACCCCTCTTCACGGTATATTTGCAGTCTTTCTTCATCAATTACCGTAAATTCGTGGTTTAGTAGGGTTACATCTTCTGTTGTGTGGATAACACATACTTGCCTATCATATTTGTCTTGCTTAGGAACACCCCAATATATGCCGAATAAATGCGGTCTAACCGATTCCTCTACTGGGATATGTCTAGTAATTAAAACCCATGAACCTGACTTTACATCACTTTTAGCGAAGTACTCCATGTTAGGGTCATAGCCATAGCCACCCTCTTTTGACTTTTCATATTTATTTCTATAAGAATTCGGTGTTGTTGCTCTTGCCATATTTTTATCTCCACTATTTTTGAATTAATTTTTTCCGTCTAATCTCTTATTAGGTGTAGCAGTTGCAAATGTTACTCTTCTGCAGGTATTGTTGCTGCTACAATAACACCGTCAGCAGTATCAAATTCCATACCAGTCTTTTCGTGTAAAGCTACAATATCTTCTACTGCCATTTCATTAAATCCGTTCATAGCTATTCGCTCCTTTCTTTAATTTCTGAAATATTAAATGGATCACTTATATCGCATCCATCATATTTTGCTAAAAACTCTTCTAAAGTTGCCTTGCGGCATTTTAAACTTCCGATTTTCATAAATTTTATTACGCCGGCTTTGTGCAACTTATAAACATAGTCAACATTTGTCTTTAGTATTGCGGCCACTTCTTTGACCGTGTATAACATATCTTCCATTGCACCACTCCTTCACTTACTTTAAGTAGATACTGTCAATGTGCACCTGTGCGTTTGAGTCTGCAATTAATTCTTGTAATACGAGCGGACATTGATATTGTTCAATAACCTCTACTGCCTTATTTACTTGATTGCGTTTTAATTCTTTATAGCTTTTTACAAATCCGAACTGTCTTTTAAGTTCATTCCAACAATCAGAATATACCTTGCCACGGATTGACTTATCTTTATATGCGTTGCTATTAATACCGCCTAACGCATCTACAACCCTCGTATTTACCACTTTCTTTAATACATCCATATCTACACCGAATAATGGTAAATTAGCCTTAAAATCTTTAACCTCTTGGTCTATGTGTTCAATCTTCTGTTCCAGTTCCATGTGTCCTTGTGCCAGTAATTGAATCTGGCCGGCTGTAGTCTTTGGAACTGTATATGTACCGCTTCTTCTAATGCTTGGAAGTACTTCTTCCATAACCCACTTTTCAAATCTTTCCGCACCTGGTAATTTAGATCTAATAATTAAGCGATAAATATCTCCCTCAGGAATGAAATTTACTTCTTGTACTTTACCTGCAATAAGGCTATCGCATTTCACGATACCCCTACAATGTCTCGCTACCGCATCATTGTAGTTACTGTATCCTAATGCTTGTGCTACATCTGCGGCCATAAAATATGGTTGACCATTAATTTCTACTGTTCGTACCTGCCCAAACTCGGCATTTTCAAAAATTTTCAATTCGTTCATACTATCTCTCACGCTCCTTTACTTTTACCTTTCTTCAACTTGAAAAATATTCAAGTTGAAGACAAAATGATTTGCTTCATTAATACACCATAATAATCTGCTACAACTTGAACTTTGCTAACAGCTACATTTGAGATATCCTTTTCCCAAGCACAATATGTCTGTGTGGATACTCCTAGGTCTTTTGCTACTTCCGCTTGCGTTTTTCGTTTTCGTGCACGCAATTCTTTTAATGAATATACTTGTTCGTCCAACTCATCTTCTCCTTTCACTTGAATTATTTTCAAGTTGATTGTACTTGATTTTTTTTCAAGTGTCAATAGTTTTCTTGAATTTTTTTCAAGTTCTTTTGAGAATTATTAAAATATACTTGAAAAACTTTCAATTTTATTATACTATTAACTTAGAAAACGGAGGTGTTAACAATGTACTTAAGTGAAAATATTAGATATTTAAGAACAAAAAGGGGGTTTTCCCAGGATTATATCGCAGAAAAGCTTGGCTATAAATCATTCACAACTATACAAAAATGGGAATCTGGTGTATCAGAGCCTCCTGTTAAAAAACTCAAAGAACTAGCTGAACTTTTAGGTGCAGATATGGATGATATGAACAACAAACGACTTTCTAATGAAAATAATATATCTACAGAGAGTAGAGGTGTTAAAATACCAGTACTTGGACAAGTAGGTGCCGGTCTGCCAATCGAAGCTGTTGAAAACATTATTGATACCGAAGAAATATCGGAAGAAATGGCACGCACTGGTGAATACTTTGGACTTAAGATACATGGTGACTCTATGGAACCTCGAATATGTGATGGGGATGTTGTTATTGTTAAGAAACAGGATGATGCCGAAAATGGTGATATTGTTATTGCTCTCATTGAAAATGAAACCTACAACAGCGAAGCATTTTGTAAAAGAATTCTTAAATATGCTCAAGGCTTAGGTCTTGTATCTCTTAACAGCAAGTATGAACCTATTATGTTTTCTAAGGAAGATTTAGACAGAGTAAAAATTATTGGTAAGGTTGTAGAATTACGAGGAAAGTTTTAAAAGGGGGATTTTTTATGAGTTTAGTAATAGGATTTATCACTAATGACCAAGCATTTATGTTTAGTGATGGACGTGCTAGGAATAGAGACACCAAGATTATTATTAATGAAAAATGTAATAAAACAAGAAAAATCAATAAGAATGTTATTATTGGGTTTACAGGTTGCTTAGAATTTGCCGAGAAAATTCTTGAATATTTTTATACTAGAAACGATATCGACTCTATTCACAATATGACTGCTGACAATGTAGCCTACGAATTACTTTCCGCTGCAAAATTTATATATGAGGTAAATAAAAGTGCCCTTAAAATTACAATTACTATCGCCGGCATTAATAGTAATAACGATATAGGGCTTTATACCACAGGTTCAGATTACAATTTCGAAATGAATACTTTGATTGCGACCGAGGGTATATTTCATTTTTCCACAGCCTCACCAGAAGGAAATGAAAAATATTCAACATATTTTGAGCAATGCCTATGTTCGGGTATGAATCTTACTACAGCTATATCAAAGACTTATCTATATGCATCACAATTAGATGAATCCATCAATACTACTATCTTTCATCAAAACATACAAAAAACGTATAAGTGAGGTATAGAAATAATTGAAAACCTAAAAGACGAAACTGTGAAAAAAATTACTTAAGATATTATGAACTAACGGCTGTTGCAACACTTATTGATACTATTTATAAGCTTAGAATGCGACGGATTTAAACTAAATATTATAAATTAAATATTATACTTTCTATATAATTTTTTTAAATTTTTGTACAATTTTATGAGTTTTGATATTTTTTATAACAAAAACGTCCCTGCACCAACAGAGACGTTCCTTAAACTGATTATCATCGATGATACAATCAGCCCTCGACAAGCTATATTGTATCATCTTTGCACCAGTCAATCAAGAAACAGGTGTTCTTTTTATACCCAAAAATCATATATTTTTGCGAAAGGATGGTTATTATGGCAAAATTAAATATCAGGAATAGAAATAAAGATAAAATTGACAAGGAAGGCAAACCAAAAGCCCCTAACTGGGAATACCGCTTCGAAGCGGCCAAGATTGATGGAAAAAGAAAACATATTAGTAAAGCAGGATTTAAAACCAAGAAAGAAGCAGAAATAGCAGGTACAAAAGCACTTGCCGAATATAACAATGCAGGCCTTAAATTTGAGCCTTCTGAAATGTCATATGCAGATTATCTTGATTTTTGGTTTGATAACTATGTAAAAATGTCTTGTAAGTACAATACACAAATATCATACAACCAAATAATTGAATCTCATTTAAAGCCTGCATTGGGAATGTATAAGCTTAAATCATTAACACCTATTATGATTCAAGATTATGTGAATAAGAAATTTGTATCAGGCTTAAAAAAATCAACCTTAATAGGCATTATGTCAGTGCTATCAGGTTCTTTGAAGTATGCTGTTCTTCCTGCACAGCTTATTCAATCAAGCCCTGCCGAATATATCACATATCCCAAATTAACTTCACAAAGAACAGAAACCAATAGAACAATTATATCTGTAGAAGATTTTAATAAAATGATTGAAAGATTTGAGAAAGGCAACCCATTCAGATATGCTCTTTTGATTGGCTTTTATACAGGATTGCGTATCGGTGAAGTATATGCTTTGACTTGGGATGATATAGATTTCAAAGAAAAGACACTTGAAGTAAACAAACTTGTATATAAAAGGAATTATGGTGTGGATGTTCGTCAAGTTGTGAAAGATAAAGGAAAAAGGGAAGAAAAATCTGCATGGTATTTTGGTGATACCAAAACTGTTGCATCTAATAGAAAAATTAAAATAGGTGATGCCCTTATTGCAGAGCTGAGGGAATACCGAAAATTTCAACTAGAACAGCAACTTATATATGGTGAATACTACACTAATATTTATCAGAAAGAAGAAAATGATGAAAAAGGCAATACTATCTATCGACTAATAGAAGTTGAAAAATCTGTACCTGTCACCCTTCCTATTGCTAATCTTATCCTACGCAAAGAAAATGGTCAATACAGTACTACAGATTCATTTAAGTATGCTGCAAGGGTGATACATTATGATCTAGGTATTAAGTTCAATTTTCACAGCCTAAGACACACCCATGCAACAAAGCTTATCGAATCAGGCGTAAGTCCTAAAGCAGTTCAGGCGAGACTTGGACACGAAAATATCGAAACTACACTTAACACATATGCACACAATACAGAATCAATGGAACAAGATGCTGTGGATGCGTTTGAAAAAGTTGTGTCCACCAAAGCCACCTAAATTTAAAAACGGTGGACAAACGGTGGACAAACCCACTATTTTTTAACTTGAAAAACCCCAAAAAGCCTATAAAATCAAGGTTAGTAAAGCAACAGTTTCTATATGCACAGTTCCAGGGAACATATCCACCGCGCAGACCTTTTCTACCTTATATCCCTTCTCTTGCAATATAACTAAATCTCTTGCAAGACTTGTTGGTTTGCAGGAAATGTATACCATCTTATCAACACCAAAGTTAATAATCTTGTCCAAAGCCTTAGGGTTGATACCGTCTCTTGGTGGGTCTAAAACTATAAGGTCTGGTTTTTCTTTAATTTCGTCTATTACTTTTAGGACGTCGCCTGCGATAAATTGGCAGTTTTCAAGTCCATTTAGCATTGCATTTATCTTAGCGGCTTCAACGGCCTCTTCAACTATTTCAACGCCTACTACCTTTTTGGCAACAGGTGCCAAAATCTGTGCGATTGTGCCTGTTCCGCTATATAAATCAAATATTACCTTGTCGTTAGTTGTGCCAATATATTCTCTTGCTTTTTCATATAAAAGCTCGGCACCAAGGGAATTAGTCTGAAAGAAGGAAAATGGTGTAATCTTAAATAATAAGCCTAATAAAGACTCATAAAAATAATCTTGACCGTATAAAATCTTTGTAGAATCATTTTTTACCACATCTGAAAGACTATCATTAAAGGTATGCAATATACCAACTATGGTTCCTGAAAGCTTTAATTCAAGCAATTTGGACACTAATTCACGCATATCTACATTCATTTGTGTTGTAGTTACTATATCTACAAGAATATCTTCTGTTTTAACGGCCTTTCTTATAAGCAGATGTCTCAAATATCCTGTGTGCTGCATTTTATGATAAAATGGTATCTCTGGTTTATTTGAAAAATATTCAAGTACACATTTTAAAATTTCGTTGTAATCGTTATTAACGATTTTGCAGCCATCTACTGTTACTATATCGTGAAAACTGCCTCTTTTATGCATACCAAGGGCAAGAGGACCGTCTTTATATTCGTCACCAAAGGAATATTCCATCTTATTACGATAGGCACTGTTTGTCGGGCTTCCTATAATGCCTTCAAATTCATAATCAGAACATACTTCATCAATAATATCTTTAACCTGACGTTGTTTTAGCTTTAATTGTTCTTCATAAGCCACAGTCTGGTATGTACAGCCTCCACATTCTCCAAAATGTGGACATGGTGTTACAGTCTCAATTGGTGAATTTTCAAGAACTTCTAGAATACGGCCTTCCGCCTTGCCTTTTCTAAGCTTAGATATCATAAATTTCAATTTCTGACCTTCAATGGCATTTTTAACAACACATTTGCCACCTTCAAACTCAATTATACATTTATTAGGAAAGTCCACTCTGGAAACTTTTCCTTCGTATATTTCACCTTTTTTCACAATAATCCTCCATATATTTGTATCGTCAAACTCGAAAAATAGCTGTTACAACTGTAACAGCTACATTCATCATAAAAATTATTCTTCAACAAATCCGTCTTCTTCTGCGAAGAAATCATCTTCGAATTCTTCATCTTCGAAATCGTCTTCAAAATCTTCTAAATAATCTGGTGTAAAATATCTGTAAACTGCATATGCAATGCCGGCAACAGCTACTATAGCACCTACGATTGCTAATACCCATACTACAGTGTTGCACTTCTTAGTTTCAGCAATCTCTTCATCTTTCTTACGGATGATATCATTTAACTTTGTTGCAGCTAATAATTCTTCGAATTTACTCATAGCTAACAGCTCCCTTCTATAATTTTTTTCGGTTAAGGTTATTATAACACTATTATTGAAAATTTACTACTATTTTTTTTAATTACATTTACATAAATTTGCAAATGTTGCAAACATCTTTTTAAATCCCACTGTATCGAAGTTAACAGTAACCTCAAAATCACGACCACCTTTTACAATTTCTGTAACTGTACCCTGACCAAATTTAATGTGTTTAACGCGGTCACCTACTTCATAAGGAAGGCTTGCTATCTCACTGCTAACACCAAAATTTCTTGCCGGTGTATTTGTATATGTGGTTCTTTGTGGTGGAGTTTTTGTATTGTATGTTTTTACAAATTTTTCCTCTGCTTTTTCTTCTCTGATTTTTCCATTGATTCCAAAAAGCAATTCCTGAGGTATCTCTTTTACAAATCGTGACACCTTAGAAAATCTTATCTCGCCTCTTATCATTCTTTGCTTTGCATAAGTGATAAAAAGCTTTTCCATTGCTCGTGTGATACCAACATAGCATAAACGTGTTTCTTCTTCAAGCTCACTTAAATCGCCTTCTACAATAGACATATAGCTAGGAAATAATCCGTCTTCCATACCACTTAAATACACTACAGGAAATTCAAGGCCTTTTGCACTGTGCAGGGTCATTAAAGATACCACATTGTTGTCTTCGCTATGACTGTCAATATCTGCTATAAGTGCAACTTCTGCGAGGAATTCGCTAAGCGTTGGAGCTTCGCTATTTTCTTCATAGGTTACTACCTTTGTTATAAATTCATCTATATTTTCTTTTCTGGCATTAAATTCTTCTTTTTCTTCTGTATCCATAAGATACTGTATGTAGCCACTGCTATCAAGAAGTTCTTCTACTAATTCCTTTAGAGAAATGTATTCTAACTTACTTCTTAATACCTGTATCATTGTTACAAATGGCTCTACCTTTACATAGGCTTTTCCAATGGACGGTACCTGAGATGCATTTTTCAGTGCGTCATAAAAGCTTATATCTTCGCTGGCAGCGTAGTCGCTAATTCTGGATATGCTTGTAGCACCAATTCCTCTTTTAGGAACATTTATTATACGTTTCACTGCCAAATCATCTTTACCGTTATCGATGGTTTTTAGATATGCAAGTATGTCCTTTATTTCCTTACGCTGGTAGAAGTTTTGTCCGCCATATATTCTATAAGGAATATTGTTGATAATGCATTTTTCTTCTAAAATACGTGACTGGGCATTGGTTCTATAAAGGATTGCAAAATCACTGTATGGTCTGTTTTCCTTTTTTGCGATTCTTGCTATGCTGTCTGCAATTCCTTCTGCTTCTTCATAAGCAGTATCGTACTGTGCCAGCGCAGTCTTTTCGCCATCGCCCTTACTGCACCATAGAGTTTTTGGCTTTCTGCTTCCATTATTTTTTATAACTGCATTGGCAACATCAAGAATATTACTGGTTGAACGATAATTTTGCTCTAACTTTATAACCGTAGCATTTGGAAAATATTTTTCAAAATTTAGAATATTCCCAATATTTGCTCCTCTAAATTTGTAAATGGACTGGTCATCATCGCCTACCACACATATATTCTGGTACTTTTGTGCAAGTAAATGTACCAGCTTAAACTGGGCAGTATTAGTATCCTGATACTCATCAACCATAATGTATTTAAAACGATTCTGGTAGTACTCTAAAACATCTGCATTATAGCGTAAAAGCTCAACGCACTTAAAAATCAAATCATCAAAATCCAGCGCATTATTCTTTTGAAGTATTTTTTGATACTCCTCATAAATATCGGCTTCCTTTTGCACCTTAAAATCTCCCGGATTATCCATTCTATAATCCTTTGGATATTTTAATTCATTTTTTGCATTGGAAATTGCTGTTAAAACTGCACTTTCCTTATAATATTTAGGGTCAAGATTAAGATTTTTAATAGCCTCCTTTACTACCTGCTTCTGATCATCAGTGTCATAAATAGTAAAATTAGCATCATAATTTAATCTGTCAATATATCTTCTAAGTATTCTCACACAGGCTGAATGAAATGTACTTACCCAAATACTTTCCGAACCATACTCAACAATTTTATCTACTCTCTCTCTCATCTCTGATGCCGCTTTATTAGTAAATGTAATTGCCATTATATTGTATGGATTAACACCTTCTTCTTCAATCAGATAAGCTATTCTGTGAGTTAAAACTCTTGTTTTTCCAGAACCGGCACCTGCTAATATAAGCAGCGACCCCTGTGTGCAAAATACCGCTTCTTTCTGTTTATCATTTAATGTATCATACATACTCATTTTTCATCATCCTTCCAACATTTTAATTATATACATTTGTATTTTCTTTGTCAAACGGGCAACACTATATTCATAATTTATTTAATAGAGGAAATGCCTATGAAAATATATGTTAATGACCCTCAATATCTTAATTGCGTAGAGGATATTTTATTTCATCCAATGGTTCAATCAATGCACCAATTTACCATGCATGGCGGTACAAGCTGTTTAAAGCATAGTATGAATGTTTCCTATCTTTCTTATCGCCTTTGCAAAAAATATGATTTGGATTATGTAAGTGCCGCAAGAGCAGCGCTCCTACATGATTTCTTTTTATATGACTGGCATAAACACAGTCGCCTTGATAAATGTATTTTACATGGCATTACCCACTCATTTACAGCTGTAAAAAATGCCAGGGCTTTATTTTTTTTGTCACCTAAAGAAAGAATGATTATATATTGTCATATGTTCCCCATTTTTCCAATACCTCCCTTATCCTTAGAAGGTATTATAGTTAGCTGTTTTGATAAATATTGTGCTTTTAACGAGTTAATAGATAAATTTGTCCTTGCTATAAAGTTTTAAATACTATATAATATAGTTACGTGATTTTAATAAAAACGAAAGTGAAGATGAATTATGGAAATGGATAACAAAGAGTTTGTGAAATCAGTCTTAAAGAAACTCGCTAAGCTTGAATATATCAAACCGGAAGAGATACCGAATATAGACTTATATATGGACCAGGTTACTACATTTATGGAGTCTCATTTAGGTGAAGTTAAACGTTTTGAAGATGACAAGATTCTAACCAAAACTATGATAAATAATTACACTAAGAATGAACTTTTACCTTCTCCTGTTAAAAAGAAATATTCAAAAGAACATTTGATAGTGCTTATTTTTATATACTACTATAAGAATATTTTATCCATAAGTGATATACAAAAGTTATTAGACCCAATTACAGAGAATTTCTTTGATAAGAAGGGTGCTACCTCTATGGAGAACATTTACAATGAGATTTATCGTCTAGAGCGTGCTCAATTAGTAAGTGTATCTAAAGACATAACTGCAAAATGTCTTCTCACAGACGATGCCTTTACCAATGTAAAGGACCCTGCAGACAGAGAATTTTTACAGCTATTCTCTTTTGTATCACTTTTAAGTTTCGATATTTTCCTTAAGAAAAGCATCATTGAAAATATTATCGATGATTTGCTTACTACAGAAGATGACGTAGCAGATACAACAGATAAGAATTCTCAAAAGACTAAAGAGAAAGCACAAAAGAGTGCTCAAAAAACCAAAGAAAAGGCTAAGAAAAATAAGTAATACACACCAAAAGGCTGAAGCTTGTTATACATGCTTCAGCCCTTTTCTATCTTACTCTAAATCTTTTTCCTGTCCTTTTGTTCTTTCAAATACCATATCATAACCATCATTACCATAGTTAAGGGAACGGTTAACTCTACTAATTGTAGCTGTTGAAGCTCCTGTTCTTTCTGCTATATCAAGATATGTTCTTTGCATTCTTAACATTCTTGCTACATCATATCTTTGTGATAAAGATAATAATTCATTAACTGTACAGATATCCTCGAAAAAAGCATAACACTCATCAATATTTTCAAGTGTAAGTATTGCTTCAAATAAATGATTCACTGCTGTTGTTCTTATATTCTTTCCCATACATACAACTCCTTTGTAATAATTTCACACATATATATTAACATACTAAAGTTTTAAAGTAAATGCTTTTTTTACTTTTGTAGAAACTTTTCAAGCTTTTCAAAATCTGTATTAGCTATTAGTTCCTGTGGAAAATTCACTTCTTCTAAAAGCCCATAAATCCTGTCAAAATTGCAAATTAAATCCGCAATGTGAGCATCACTTCCTAATACTACAGGTATACCATATTCTTTACAAAGCTTAAGTATTGTCATATCATTTTTAGCCGCATTTTTCCTTGGTCCCTTAGGATTAAGAGAAGCATTGTTAATCTCTAACAGTGTATTATATTGTGCTGCTGCCTTTACAATAGCCTCATAATCCACAGGATATCTGTCATCATCCGGATGACCTATTATATGAATATATGGATTTTTAATTGCATTAATTATTGCATTTGTATTATACTCCATTGTGTCAGATTCCATACATGGTTTATGCATACTTGCAATAACTATATCCATTTTTTTAAGCACGCCTTTTGGCAAATCCACTTCGCCTTTATCATTTAAAATATTAGCTTCTACACCCATTAAAAGCTTTACACCGTACTTTTCTCTAGGTACTATATGAAGATTTTGAAAATAAAATTCATGAGGTGCACCAGGCATTAATGGTCCATGCTCAGTTATACCTAAATGGGTAACTCCTTTTTGTGCCGCAAATTTAGCCATTTCATCAATAGTACTGTAGGCATGCCCACTAGCTAGTGTATGAGTATGTGTATCTATTAAATAATTCATATATCTGCCTTCTTTATTCTATCTTAAAAACTTTGTTTTAGTTGGTTTCTTTAAGTTGGTTACAACAATTTTTTCTCGTTTTAAGAAATTGCCCATATATTTCTTTTGAATTACATATGCGCCAAATATAACTGCCGCAAATATGAGAAGTTCTATAACAAACATAAGACCAATATTTGCAAGTTCCATTCTTCTTATTTCAGCCACAACTGATATTACAAAATATACAAATGCTACTACTACAATATATATCTTTGGAAGCTTTAAATTATCAACCCCATATAAAATCATAGCCGCAGCAACTGTTATGATACAAATAAATAACACTGACATTATATCATACAAAAACCATTCCGATTTTACAGTAATTATGCTATTAAGTGCACTGGCTAAATCATAATATTCCTTTAAGGATGAACCTTCTTCTAACATACCAATAACACCGCCTGCATCATTAAGATAATCAGCTATGGCAGCATTATAAATATAATTAATAATTGGACTAAAAGCAATACCAACACTAAGTCCAAGCCCACAATACATTGCATCAGGAGCCTGCTTAATCTTATCTCTTCCTACTATTAGTGGAAGCATAAGTGCTAATCCATATACCAATGCAACTAATATTCCATTTACTATTATCTTTGCAATATCATTATTATTAAGTAAATCCTTTATACCCGGAAGCTGAACAATTATAATTGACAATATGGAATATAACAAATATGGAAACATCACATAAGTCAGTACACCAATAATAAGATTAATAAAGCTGGTCTTAAAACGTTTCTTAATAATAATCATCATTGTAATAAGCGTCATAAGAAGCAGCACGCCTCCAAGGTAAAAATAAAAAATTGTCATACCCGGTACCTTTGCTGATAAATCATAAACTGTTCCACTGGCATTATCAGTTAAAATATTACCGTCTAAAACTAAATCCTTCATAGTCAAACATCCTTTCCATTTATTTGTATTCATAACATTGCACTTTGCTATACCACAAAGAAAGCCGCCTTCTGGCAGCTCTCTAATAATCACATTGTAAAACAATATACGTTTCTCACTATCAAATTAAATAAAATTTATATAAAGAAAAAGGCACACTGAAAAACTTCTGGGATCCTGATTATACTGTTGTTACATTAACAGCCTGTGGGCCTTTTGCACCATTAACCACTTCAAATTCTACGGAAGCATTCTCTTCTAATGTCTTGTAGCCTTCCATATTGATACCTGTGTGGTGTACAAAAATATCTTCACCCTGCTCACTTGAGATAAAGCCATATCCCTTCTGATTATTAAACCATTTTACTGTACCTTTCATGATAAGTACCTCCAATATATTTATGTGTTGCAAAGCAACATCATTATTTTACCATTTTAAAGTACTGTTGTCAATTGATACTAATTATCAGATTTCAATATGAGCATACTTTCTCTTTCTTCAAACCTTTTATTTTGTGGTAATGCGAAAAACATAATCATAACTAAAATAACAATTGATGCTGTAATACTTAATTCAATTGGATATTTGTAGGTAAGAATACCATACTCTCCAAATTGATTTTTTCTAATATAATATGTGCCTAACAAACAAAATGGTATTGCAATTAATTGACTGGCAACATATATTTTAAATAATTCCAGTAAAAATATCATTTTTTGTTGTGCCTTATCAATTCCCAAAATACTTAATAAAGCAAATTTATTTTTATTTACATACCGTCTTAAATAAATAGCACTAGAAAGGGCATATGCAATTATTGCAGTTAACAATATACATAAACCGGAAACAATTATCATAAATATGTCATTTGTATCATTTAGTTCTTTTCGTTCTTCTTTCGGGAAAGAAATTTCTATTCCATCTATACCACTAACAATTTCTTGAATAGATTCACTTACAAAATATTTATTATTATTTACTTGAATAAATATTTCATTAGGAGCTTCATATGCAAATATTCTCTTAAATACTTCTTCATTAACTATGATACACATTTTACCATATGCATTATCAGGGTATACTTCTAAATCACTAACGACATGTTTTACTGTAAATTCCTGTGTATCGTTCTTATTGTTTGCAAATGTATTTATTTTTATTGTTTGGTCTTTGTCAATTCCTGTAGGATAGCCCTTCTCTCCTTTATATGCAACAACTCTATCTAATACAATTACGTCATTTTCATTTATTTTGTCAGATTCAATATTATTAATCTTATATAGATTTTCAATTTGTTTTTCTGTATATCCCAAAACAGTAATGTTTACTTCAAATTTCTGCACTGCAGCACTTAGCATTTGTATCGCATAATCATCTTGCTGACTCAAAAATATTTTTTGTTCTTTACTTATCGTGTTTTTATCTAATAACATATTTGTAAATGTGCAATAATTAGGATATATGTAACATTCACTATCGTATTTTTTTATCATATTATAGATATTAGCAATTTCGTCATCATCACACATTGTTGTATCAATATGTATCTTATAATCCATATTATCATCATATCCAAATGATTTTTTATTACATGATACCCAATATACACACAAGGTAAATACTATAGAGATTAATGCAAATGATAATATACACATAACCGTATTAAACATATTACTTTTTATATTTATATTCGACATTAAATTGATAACATTATTCTTTTTGGATTTAATTATATGTTTTACCTTTTTCTTTGGACGAGATATTTTTTTACTTATGCTTTCACTAAATTCTGTTATAGACTTATAATTAATACTTATAATCAATAACCAGTAAATTGCAATCGCAAATATTAAAATTTCAATATCTGTAGCTTTTATATATTCTATATAGCCGTTAATCGTTCCCTCCAACATAAAGTTAATTACTAAAGAAATCACTATTGATAGTACCATAGCTACTACAGTAGACATTAATAATATTTTTAGCAATAGTACAAGCATAGTTCCACCTACTAAAACAGCTGGAAATCCCAAAATATCCATAATTTTTAAAGACTGCAAATTATATAAAAGATATTTTTTGAAAACATTATATATGATAACTATAGTGCTGCAAAATATTATAAAACAAAAAAACTTCAACATGTTTCTATTATTTTCAAACATGTTAATATCCTCATTTAATCCAAGCTCCATAAATAGGTCAATATTGGCATAACATTCTTCCTTATTTAGTCCGTATTTATTAACCAGCACTTCCATAATACTTTCATATTCTTTAATGTCATTTAATTCTACATACAAATTATCATATTTTAAATTGCCTGAATCAAATTTTAAAATTTCAACAGTATTATTATTTGACGAAAAAATTGTATTCTTCGCCATTATTCCACTTACTATATATTGCCTTGTATCCCCTTTATCGTTAATAGGTAGCACTATTGTAGCACCTACCATTTCATTCTCTGGAATCCCCTGTTTAAATAAATAACTTTTTGATATAACTATTTCATTTTCATTTCTCGGATAACTACCATCTAGCAAATTAAAATTTGTAAATTCTAATATAGTCTCATCTGCATAATAAACAGTATAATACATCCCCTTTACCTCATAATATTCTCTGCTATAGGGCAATGAACTATTTATCAATTGATCTTTAGCAATTTTATCATAACTGCTATATTCAGGGACTGTTATGGATATAGTATGTTTACCATAATTGTTATAAAATGCTTTTAACAACGCATCTTCACTTATATTCATAATCAATAGCATTATTATTATACTGGAAATAGCAAAGGCTACCGTAGTTATTAATTTGGCAATTTCTTTTCTTCTATATGTCAATGCTTTTTTTAATATTTTGTACTTATTAAGATTCTTCATTAATTATTCCATCCTTAATAAGCAAATTTCTACGTGCATATTTAGCCCTATTAATATCATGAGTAACATAAATCAATGTTTGCTCATATCTTTTAACTGCGTTAAATAACATATTAAACACAACATCGCCATTTTTACTATCCAAGTTCCCTGTAGGTTCATCTGCAAACAAAACTTTAGGTTGAGTTAAAAGAGCTCTTGCTATAGCTACTCTTTGCTGTTCTCCACCTGATAATTGAGTTGGATATTTAGATACTAAATCCTTTATCTGTAATTCTTCTACAATATCCAAATAAAGTTCTTCGTTAACTTTTCCACTTTTAACAATAGCCGGCAACCAAATATTATCTCTCACACTAATATCTTTTAATAAATGAAATTGCTGAAAAATAAAAGAAAAATTTTCTAATCTTAATTTTGACAATTTTTTATTTGGCAAATCATATACTGAAACATCATTATACTTTACTACACCACACTTAGGCTTTTCTAATCCTGCCAACAAATTCAACAAAGTACTTTTACCCGCTCCTGACGGTCCCGTTACTGATATAACTTCATTTTTTTGTATTTCCAATTTGCTTATCTGTAACGCTTTATAAAAGGTATTTCCAACCTGATATTCCACTTCTGCATTTTCTACTAAAAACATACTATTCTCCAACCACTTCAATTACATCTATTTTTTTATCACATACTATTTCTTTACTTTTTATAGTTTTTCCATTTTGCGCCAATAATACAAATTCTATGGATGATGCCAAGCTTTTTATTTCTTCTTCGCTCATACCAGCAACATATACAAATAATTCACAACGTAAGCTTATTTCACCTTTTTTAGGCAATTGTGGTGTATACAGTGAAGTAGTATCATATGCAAATAAAACTCTATCCGAATAATTCATATCTTTTAGAGTAGCATTAACTGTATAATCCTTAAATATTGATCTATTCTTTGCATTAAAATAATAACAAAATGTCATATAATCGTTTTCATTTTCAGATGGTAATTTACCATTGTAGGATATGTAAATAGGCTTCATACTATTTTCTTCAATTCTCTTGTTATATTGATCATCAACCATTTTAATTGTGTCATATATCATAAAATCCTTATCACATTTAATTTTTTCAATTGTATATGATACAGGATTTATTATCTGTGTAATAGCTATATTACCCACTACAATTCCTAACACCATTAAACTTAGTACTAAAACAATTCTCTTTATATTTTTTCCCATCTATTCTTATTCCTTTCTTATCTAACATTTATAACAAATTTGTAAAAGCTATGAGAAATCTATATATCTCTCATAGCCTTAATTTTACTATATATCAGCAACTCTTACAATAGTCCATGTTGCGTCATGTCCAAATTTTCGCCATCCTTCTGTTCTAAAATCTAAGGATAATGTATCATTTGTATGATAACATATTTTTATATTATATTCTTGTGTTCCAAAATTATATGTTTTTTCTGTTACAATAACAGAATGATCTTTTACTCCATCACTATAGCTTACCTGTAGGATATCACCTTTTTGACAATTTTTCAAAAATTCATCTAAGCTTGCCTTTGTATCCACTTTATAAGACATACAAGTAGCACCTCTATCCTTCATATAATCATAGAATCCCCAATATAATGACTTATGTTCTGCGACAGACCATGTAGAAGTCCATACAAAGCCGGTTTTAGATTTTAGCTTCGCTCCATAAAAGTATAACGAATCCGTATATTTCTTACAATCCCAATATGATTTCGTTCTATAAACATCATTTATTGAACTATATCCAACCATCCAACTAGGTATTGATTCAACAGATATATTTCCTGCTTTTACACATTGTGAAACATAATTGGTACAATCTGACGAAAATTCCGGATATTCACTGTTATATGTTATTGCATACTTTTGTGCATATGTAGCAGCCTTATAAGGACTATAACCGCTCGCATACACTAATGTAGTGTTTGCAATTATACATAACATTAGTACAATTGCTATTCTTTTTACTTTCTTTTCTTTTTGTTTCATTTTACCCTCCTGAATTTTTATTTTATTCCGAGCATTTTCTTCGTACTCGTCAAATTGATTATATTATTTATTTATTTATTTGTCAAGTTTTTTATTTTTTGTTTATATTCCACTCTTTACCATCTTTCTCAATTCATCCACACTAAAATTATAAGCAGTATTGCAGAAATGGCAATTTACTTCAATAGGCTTATCTTCGTCTATCATTTCCTGAATATCTTTTCTTCCAATACTGATTATTGCTTTTTCTACTCTCTCCTTTGTACAGTTACAGTAGAATTGAGTTGGAATTTTATCTGTGATTTCCAAATCCATATCGCCTAAAATGTATTCTAAAATATCTTCTGGAGACATTCCCTTTTCAAGCATTTCTGTTACTGAGCTAATCTCACCAATTCTCTTTTCAAGCTTATCTATAACTTCATCTGTTATATTTGGCATAAGCTGTATTATAAATCCACCGCTTTGCTTAACTGTGTTGTCCTTGTTCATAAGAACACCAAGGCCTACAGAAGACGGTGTTTGTTCACTTGTTGCATAGTAATAAGTAATATCTTCCGCAATTTCACCACTTACTAATACAGTTTGTCCTACATATGGTTCTTTTAAACCAACATCTCTAATTACATTTAAAATACCTGCACCAATCGCCTGTCTTACATCTAATTTACCCTTGTCATTGGCATGAATTATTACATTGGAATTGAATACATAACCTTTAACATTAGCCTTATTATCAGCTGTTACAATAATACCTTCAATTGGTCCGTCACCACGAATCTGCAGTGTCAGTAAATCCTTATCGCCTTTCATCATAACACCCATCATGGAACCGGCTGTTAAAAGTCTTCCAAGTGCGGCTGTTGCTACAGGACTTGTGTTGTGAATACTTCTTGCATATTCTGTTAATTCTCTTGTTGTTGCCGCAAAGGCTCTAATCTTGCCATCTGCTGCCATTGCTCTTACTATATAATCTTTCATTTTAATCCTCCATTCCGAAGCGTAATTGACTTACATTAGCAAGTCATATTTATTTATCAGAATTTGCACAGCAAATTCCTAATTAACTTGCGTTAGCAAGTTATATGTGCTTCAAGCTATTTGTGACGCTTCGGCACAAATAGTCGTGTGAATAAACATCACATCAGTGTGTTTTTTCACACTATTTCCTTTCTTACCACATAATATAATCTTTCACTTTTTCTACCAGGCTTTTTAGTAGTAAATGCTTCATATTCTGCCACTAAATTCAAGCCTGACATCATAATACATTTCTTTATTGATTTTCTTGAAAAGCCGCACTGTTCATGGTACTCCGTAATTTTTTCATATTTATCATCTGCTTTTACAAATATGGTCAAATCATATGAGTTAATACCTGTTGTAATGTCAAATTCATTTTCCCATATATACGAACAGTCTTCTCTGTTATCAGTTAATATTCTGCTACCCAACACCTTATTATAATAGTAAATGGTCTTCATATCAAATATAAAATATCCCCCTGGATTAAGGTTATCATATACTGATTTTAAGGCTCTTAGCAAATCATATTCCTGAGTCATATAATTCATTGTATCACACAAGCTCACTATTAAATCCTGCTTATTATCAAGCTCTAATTCTAATATATCCTGATTGATATAGCTAACATTCTTTATTGCTTTACTTTGCGCAACATTTAGCATATCTTTTGAATAATCGACACCAATAACCTTAAAACCCTTATCAGAGAGTCTTTTCGTTATATTACCAGTGCCACAGCCTAATTCAGCCACTGTTTTGGTATTAATATTAAATTTTTCAAATAGCAAAAACAGATACTCTGCCCATTCGTCATAAGGTATATCATCCATAAATGTATCATATACCTTTGCAAATCCGCCATAACACTCCATTTTTTATCGCCTCTTTCAATCATAAGTAAATAGATAATATCATTTATTTATCATAAAAGCAATCTTGATTATTTTCAGATAATGACATATACTAATAATGCATTGCAAATTATCCTATAGGAGGTAAAGATGAAATCCGGTATTATTTCAAAACAGATAAGATTAAATTCTCTTAAAAAGTTAATAATCCCAGTTGTACTTATTACTACATTTTTAGTAATAGTTTTCAATTACAATCTGCATCTTCGTCTTTTACCACTTTCAGCGGATAGTGTGTCTGAGATTACAACAGATAAATTTGCAAAGCAAAAATATATTGCAATTTCAGTGGACAGGTTAACCTATACAGGTTATGACTGCATTAAAAATGGCAAGAACGTGGGTAGCTACTATTATTATCTTACTGATGACAGCTGCACATTTTTCCTTTTAAAGCCCGGCAGTGAACACAGATTTGACATATTCGTAGAAGGAAGACTTATTCCACTTGATAATTTCGATAAGTTAGTTCCTCTTTTAGCTAAAGACATAGACTGGAATCCAACAGACTTAGGAGCTATTACAACACCTTATATAGTAAGTGAAGTGGATTATGTACCTGCAACTACAGGCATTATTTATATAATAGTCATCGCTTTAGTTTCTATAGCACTGGCTCATTCCTTATTTTTAATAATAAAGATTATTTTCCCATTTATAGGTGTTAATTACAAGACTTTTTTGGCTCCAAAGCAATTACGTTCCATTCTTAAAAATGCAGAATATGAGATTACAAAAGAATCCTGCTTTTCAATGAATAACATTTATATAACGGATTCATATTTTATATCTCTCAATAATTATCACATATTTGTTTTACCTTTAGATGAGATAGTTTGGGCTTATAAGCACAGTATACTTATATCCGCAAAGCTTTTGGGTTATCAGGAGCTTACTTATAATCTTCGTATAATAACTAACCAGAAAAAAACTTATGTCTGCCCTAACAACCACAAATACGTGGCAGATTCAATATTAGAACATTTAGCAGAACGAATGCCAGAGATATTAATTGGCTATTCTCCTGATGAAAATAAAAGATAACAGCTGAGGTCTATGACTACAAGTCACAGCCTCAGCATTTTTTAACAATTCTTCAAATAAAATATAGCCAATTGAGTTCTATCTCTTAAATCAAGCTTTAAAAGAATCTGACTTATATAGTTTCTTACCGTTCCTTCTGAAAGATATAGCTTTTCTGCTATTTCTTTATTATTAAGACCTTCCGCAACCTGCACGATTATCTCATATTCTTTTTCATTCAGATCAAATTTTTCGTAATCAAACTCACCTTTTTTCTTCATAAGTACAGGCAATTTTTCAAATACTGCACTTCCATATACACTTTGATTGCCACAAGACACTGCCTTAATTGTCGGGATTATAGTTTCAAAATCCTGCTTTAAAATGTAACCCTTAACGCCTATTGTAAGTGCTTTTACTATATATTCATCATCGGCAAAGGTTGTAAGCAACAATATTTTTGCATCCTTGTGCTTTTTGATTATTTCCTCTGCTGCACTAAGTCCATTAACATTTTTCATCTGAATATCCATTAAGAGTACATCCGGCATATGCTCTTCATATAAAGAAAGAGCTTCGCTTCCGTCACTTCCAAGTGCCACTACCTCTATTTCTTTATCCGCTTCTAAAATTGTCTTTAAAGACACTGAAACTAATTTATCATCATCAATAACTATAACTTTCATATATACCTCACTATTTTTTAGGAATATTGGCAAATATCCTAAAGCCGCCGTCTGTGTTTATAACTGTACTTCCGCCTAACATTTCCACTCTTTCCTTTATATTAGAAAGACCAATTCCTTTATTATTGGTGTTTTTAACTATACCATCATCGCTTATAACAATCTGATAAAATGCAGGATGCTCTCTTAGCATCAGCTTTACATTTTTACCGTTACTATGCTTAATAATATTAGTTATACCTTCCTTAACTATCGCAATAATTGCATATTTTATATTACCTGCCACTTCACTTTCCACATCATATTCATAATCCACATTAAAGCCTTCAAGCTCTCTTACCATAGTATCTACGGAAAATTTCAAATCAATGGCATCATCATGAAGGTCGTGAACACTATTTCTTATACTTGTCATAGAACTGTCTAAGGTTTCCTTTAAGCCTTTTAAATGTTCATCTAATTCTTCATCCTTATTGATAGTGATAATTGCCCCACACTGCATAATTCCACGAACCAGCATATGTCCCACATTATCGTGTATTTCTCTTGCAATTCTATTTCGTTCCTTTAAGGTCGCTACATATACCTCATTGTCCTGCTTTTCAATAAGCATTCTATTATTACGTTTAAGCTCTAACTGATATTCTGTATCCGTATCGATGGTCTTTATAAGATTATCCTCAAGACCGTTAATTCTAACAGTCTGTATAGCCATCCAAATAGCCACTACACAGCTTACCAGTACAATAAATATGTTATAGACTTCAATATGTACAAATGCACTGATACACATTGCAAATGCTAATGTTCTTAAAATACTGCACACAATAACTGCTTTTTTACCATCAATCTTAGTGTAAATGCATTCATAAAGTATGATAGGTAGCACAAAAACTACCATAGGATTGATAAATGTAATTCCTGCATATATAACAGACAATGTACTTTCTATCAAAGCCCCGTATTTCCTATCATTAACATAATACATAACTCCAGCTAAGGATATGCCTAAAAGCACTATTATGAGTCCGTTTGTACTTGAATCCTTAAAGCACATAAAGCCTATTACTGCCACTAATATAATTAATCTGTCAATTAAAGTTCTCATATCCGACTCTTTTCTTATTTTACTATTAATCATTATACACAATAACTTATATAAATTTCAATGACATTTGTCATATTCATTTATTCTTTTAGTCACTTACAAATGACTTTTATATTTTGTAAAATACATACATAAGATAAAACTTAAACGAAAGGAAGTTTAAATATGAGTAACACAATTGTAAAAATTGAAAATCTTGTTAAACGTTATAAAGAATTAATTGCAGTTGACCACTTCAACCTAAATATTGAGGAAGGTGAAATCTTAGGACTTCTTGGTCCTAACGGTTCGGGAAAGACTACAACTATCAACTGCCTGCTTTCACTGCTTTCCTTTGACAAGGGTAACATTGAAGTATTCGGCAAGGAAATCAAACCTGACAGCTATGACATAAAGCAAAACATTGGTGTTGTTTTTCAAAATGTAGCCGTATTTGAAAGCCTTACAGTATACGAAAATATCGACTACTTCTGTGGTCTTTACATCAAAGATAAAAATCTTCGTAAGCAATATGTAGAGGAAGCCATCAATTTTGTAGAATTAAATGATTATAAGAAATTCTTACCAAAGAAATTATCAGGTGGTCTTTTAAGAAGATTAAATATCGCCTGCGGAATCGCTCATAAGCCAAAGCTTATTATTATGGATGAGCCAACTGTAGCCGTTGACCCACAAAGCCGTAACAAAATTCTTGAAGGCATCAAGGAGCTTAACCGCCAGGGTTCAACCATCATTTATACCTCACATTATATGGAAGAGGTAGAAGAAATCTGTAGCCGAATCGTAATTATGGATAAGGGTAAAAACTTAGCCGTAGGAACTGCCAACGAATTAAAGAAGCTTATCAAAAATACTGAAAACATTTATATGAATATTGCCACACTTTCAGAAACACAATTAAGTGAAATAAAGGCTTTACCACATTTCTACGACGTAAGCTATGCTAATTCAGATTTAAATATAAAGTGCAACGGTGGACAAAACAACTTAATAAGACTTATTGCTTATCTTCAGGATAACAATATTCCATTTTCAAATGTTCATTCAAAGCTACCAACACTTAACGATGTATTCTTAGAAATAACAGGAAAAGAATTGAGGGATTAAAATATGTTTTTTCATTTATTCAAATACAAACTTAAATCGCTATTTAAAACTAAAGACATTTCCTTTTGGACTATAGCATTTCCACTAATCCTTGGCACATTATTTTTCGTGGCCCTAGGTCCATTAATTGAAACAACAACAGAATTTGAAGAAATACCTGTTGCAATTGTTACCAATAACAGTAATCCTATATTTGAATCCGTTTTAGAAAACACAGATGATTTGTTTATCCAAACTAAAACCGACAAGGAAAATGCACTTTCACTTATGGAGGAAGGCAAGGTTAGCGGTATCATTTATGTCGATGCAACACCTTATGTGAGTTTTAAGGAAAACGGTATAAATCAAACGGTTATCAAAAGCTTTGTTGAAGAATATTTAAAGCAATTTAGCTTAGGAAGACCAATTGAAACAATTGATTACTTCTATGAAGATATTAAATTTAGTGAGGATATTAACTTCGTTTCTGAATTTTTCTTTGCACTTGTTGCAATGACCTGCCTTTATGCTTCATTTACAGGTGTTCAGGTTTCACTAGATATGAAGGCAAATATTTCTCCACTTGGTATGCGCCGTGAAATCGGTACCTGTAAGCCTTTGCTTAACATTTTAAGTGACTTTAGTGCAGCCTTTGTGTTACAGGCAATCACAAGTATAATATTTATTATATATATACAATTTATTTTAAAAATACATTTAGCAAATAACATACCTGCATTATTTATCATTATGCTTATAGGTAACACAATCGGTATTGCACTAGGACTTTTCGTTGGTTCACTTAATAAATCCGAAGGCACAAAGATTGGTATCGTTCTTGCATTTTCAATGGTATCAAGCTTCTTAGCAGGGCTTATGATAAATGGAATAAGAAATGAAATCGAGCATAGCGCTCCAATCATCAATAGAATTAATCCATCCGCACTTATCTGCGATGCCATATATTCGCTTAATATGTACGGAATTGACAAAAGATTTTATATAAATATGGGCACATTACTTGCATTTGCAGTTGTATTATGTGCATTAAGCTACATCAAATTAAGGAGGAATAAATATGCCAGTGTTTAAAGCATTTATGAAAATAGCAGTAAAACTTTTACCTTTAATATCAATTTATATTGGCGTATTTTTAGGCACTACAATAGCAATGACTAATTCAGATGCCCCAAATAAAACCACTAGCTTTACAGACTCTAAGGTAAAGGTTGCCGTAATCGATAGAGATAACTCAACACTTAGCAAGACTTTATACGATTACCTTAACGAAAATCACCGAATTGTAGAGGTTAAGGATGATGCACAAAGCATAAAAGATGATCTGTTCAATATAAGCGTTTCTTATGTATTAACCATACCTGAAGGCTTTGAAAAGGATTTTGTTGCCGGCAAAGGTCAAAACAGCTTAAAACAGGATTTTCTCCCTGGCGATAGCGAGGCCCGTTTAGTAAGTAATGAACTTTCAAGTCTTTTAAATTATATAAATGCAAAC
This sequence comes from Lachnospiraceae bacterium, assembly GCA_045543455.1. GTDB lineage: Bacteria > Bacillota > Clostridia > Lachnospirales > Lachnospiraceae > SIG291. The sequence continues at coordinate 2,312 of JAZQMK010000057.1, read as the reverse complement.
CTTTCATCCGGTATGACCATTGATAATGCCATAACTAAAGCAAATGAAACCATGAACATAACAGTAAATGTTGAGTTAACTAAGGAAGAAGCTAAAATATCTTACTCAAAAACATATTTCTTCTTCAGATATATTCCATATGCCGCAATTTCAATATTAATATTAGGCCTTGGAAACATACTCGTAGAATTTAGAAAAAAAGAAGTTGCAGCAAGAATCAATTCTTCTGCCCTTACCCTAAAGTCAAAGAATATACAAATGATACTTGCCTGCAGCATATTCAGTCTGGCTCTGTTCGCATTCTTTGCACTCTCTGGTATACTATTCCTACAAAAGGAATTTTTCAAATTCACAACATTGTTATATCTACTTAATGCCTTTGTATTTATCATTGCCTCTGTTGCAATAGCATTAGTTGTAAGTCAGATATCGCAAAATCAAAATACAATAACAATCTTTACAAATGTAATTGGTCTTGGTGGAGCTTTCCTCGGAGGAATATTTGTAGATGTAACCTTCCTCGATAAGACTTTGGTAAACACGGTTTCCCGTTTCTTACCAACCTACTGGTCTACAATGTCAGTAACGGCAATAGAAAATGGTGCAACACAAGAAGCTCTTACCAATATAGGAATTGAAGCATTATTTATCATTCCATTCTTTGTAGTAGCATTAGTATTGTCAAAGGTTCAACAAAATAAGGCATAAAAAAAGCCGGCTTTTGCCGGTTTTTTTATGCCAATATATCGCACCAATAATATTCAAGCTTATCTATATACATTTTCAATGTACATTCCATATGGTAAGGTTTCTTATCAAACCACAACCAACATTCAAAAATCATTGAATTATAGCCTTGATACCTATATAAAAATTCAAGTTCATACTTACCTTTATTAATTCCTTTAATTAGCTTTTTTAATGTCCATTCCTCTCGGATTATCTTATTAAGCTTCTTTTTAAAAACCTGAATAGTAACATCATCTTCATCTCTATTTTCCAAATAAAACTTAACCCTTGCACTACCGGTTTTTAACACCTTTTTATCCTTTACAAGAAAAATACCATCAGTAAATAAAAAACTTAAATTACCATTCTTAAACGAAACCTTCGTTGCTCTGCAATCATGCAAGCTTACCTTGCTATCACCATTATATAAATGTCTCCACATAAAATCTCCTTATCAACTATTTCGCCACGACATTTTCATTCCGATGTCGCTCGTAATGGATACATAAGCTGTCAGCTACGCTTTCGCTTGCTTACAGCTAAGTACCAACGGCGACATAGGCGTGGCTCAATAGTTGTAAACTCGCTTACTACCTTAACCCTGCACAGACATATAGCTCAAGCATTTTTACAAAAGATGTCCTCTAATTTCTTCTCCACTCATACTTGTCAAATATGCTGGTGCAATATCAAATACTGTCTTACAACCTGACTGACCTTCTTTATTAAGTCTCGCAGCTGCTCTTGCATATGCTACAAGCACGCTTGCTGTAAATTCTGGGTTTGAATCAAGCTTTAAGCTGTATTCGATTGTATGAGAGTGTTCATCATTCCAGCCTGTTTTACCACTTCTAATTACTACACCACCATGTGGAAGACCTGCATGGTCTCTTTGTAATTCTTCTTCTGAAATAAAATATACTGTTGTATCATAATCAGCAAAATAGTTAGGCATATTTTTAATCTCTGATTCGATTCTTGCCTTATCTGCCCCTTCTTCTACAACAACATAACATTCTCTTAAATGTTTTTGTCTTGTTGTAAGTTCAGGATTAGAACCGCTTCTAACAGCTTCTACAGCTGATTCAATAGGTACTGTATATTGCTTAGCATTCTTAACGCCTTCAATTCTTCTAATAGCATCTGAGTGTCCTTGGCTAATACCCTTGCCCCAGAATGTATAGTCCTTACCGTCTACTAAGATTGCATTTGCATAAAGTCTGTTAAGGGAGAACATACCTGGGTCCCAACCTACAGAAATAATTGCAACCTTGCCTGCTTCCTTTGCTGACGCATCAACATTTGCAAAATGCTGTGGAATCTTTGCATGTGTATCAAAGCTGTCTATAACGTTAAAAAGCTTTGCTAACTTTGGAGTTTGTTCCGGAAGGTCGGTAGCGCTGCCTCCGCATATTATCATAACATCAATTTTATCAATCATATCAACAACTTTGTCAGAATGATATACCAAAACACCTTCTGTTTGGATTTTAACTGTTGATGGATCACGGCGAGTAAATACACCTACAAGTTCCATATCTGTATTTTGTTTAATTGCATTTTCAACAAGTCGGATCGTAGCC
>JAZQMK010000056.1:0-28998 GCA_045543455.1 Lachnospiraceae bacterium | reverse complement strand
CTTGTGAATTTATAGGTATCAACTCATTAGCTTATGCATTACCTGGAGAGACAACGCAGGAAGAATTACTTGATATCATTAAGGAATTAAATGAAAGACCAGATGTTAACGGAATATTAGTTCAGTTACCGCTTCCAAAGCATATTGATGAGGATTTGGTAATTAAAACAATTACACCTTCAAAGGATGTTGATGGTTTCCATCCACAAAGCGTAGGTGCTTTAAGTATAGGTCAAAAGGGTTATGTATCATGTACGCCTGCCGGTATCATCCAGCTTTTAAAGAGAAGTGATATTGAAATTCGTGGAAAAGAGTGTGTTGTTGTAGGAAGAAGTAATATAGTTGGTAAGCCAATGGCATTACTTTTGCTTAGAGAAGATGGTACAGTTACTGTGACACATTCAAGAACTAAAGATTTAAAAGAAGTTACAAAAAGAGCAGATATTTTAGTTGTAGCAATAGGTAAGCCTAAATTTATAACTAAGGAATATGTAAAAGAAGGCGCTACAGTAATTGATGTTGGTATTCACAGAATGGAAAATGGTAAATTATGTGGCGACGTGGATTACGATGATGTATTTGAAACAGCAGGAGCAATTACACCAGTTCCAGGTGGCGTTGGTCCAATGACAATTGCAATGCTTATGGCTAATTGCGTAGAATCAGCATTAATGCAATAAATAAATGAAGGGTGGCTTTATAATGAAACTATCAGAGGTTTTACAAGGATTAAGCTACGAAGTGATAAATGGCAATATAGATGAAGAAATAACAACGCTTGTATATGATTCAAGAAAGGTTGAAAAGGATTGTATATTTGTATGCTTAAAGGGTGCAAACTTTGACGGACATACATATGCTAACGAGGCTGTGAAGGCGGGAGCTAAAGCCATTGTTGTATGTGAAGGTATAGAAGTTGTTGGAGGTACAGTTATAAAGACTGCAGATACCAGATATGCATTAGCTATAATGTCTGCAAATTATTTTGGGAATCCGGCAGAAAAACTATTTACAATAGGAATTACAGGAACCAAAGGTAAGACTACTACCACATATATGATACGAGAAATTTTAGAAGGCTGTAATATAAAGACAGGTCTTATAGGTACTATTGAGACTATTATAGGCGATGAACATATTAAAGCGGCTAATACAACACCTGAATCTTATATGGTTCAGCAGTATTTCAGACAGATGGTGGATAAAGGCTGTAAAGCAGTAGTTATGGAGGTTTCGTCACAAGGTCTTATGATGCACAGATGTGCAGGTATTGTATACGACATAGGTATATTTACAAATTTGGAACCAGACCATATAGGACCAAATGAACACAGTAGTTTTGAACAGTATATGGAATGTAAGGCAAAGCTTTTTAATCAATGCAAAACAGGTATTGTAAATTGTGATGATGCCCATTACAAGGAAATAATCAAAAACAGTACTTGTGCAATTGAAACATATGGTTTTAGTGATGAAGCGGACTTGAAAGCTATGGATGTAGAACTGATAAATGAAACTGCCGGTATAGGTATTAGATTTGCAACATCAGGTCTTACAGATGAACATTTTACACTTAATACACCGGGAAGATTTAGCATTTATAACAGTTTATGCGCTATAGCCGTTTCAAGACATTTAGAAACATCCATGGAAAATGTAAAAGAAGCATTAAAAACAGTAAGGGTTAAGGGTAGGGTAGAAATTGTACCTACACCGTATCCGTTTGTTTTAATGATAGATTATGCACACAATGCAATGAGTCTTGAAAATGTTTTATCTACCTTAAGGGAACACAATCCAAAGCGTTTGGTGTGTATGTTTGGCTGTGGTGGAAACAGAGCTAAAAGCAGACGTTATGAGATGGGCGAGGTTTCTGGTAAATTAGCAGATTTAACAGTTATAACTTCAGATAATCCACGTTTTGAAGAGCCGGAGGCTATAATAGCAGATATAGTTACAGGTATTGAAAGAACTACTGGGCAGTATGTTAAGATAATTGACAGAAGAGAAGCTATAAAATATGTTATCGAAAATGGCCAGCCGGGAGATATTATTGTTCTTGCAGGAAAAGGACATGAAGATTATCAGGAAATTTGTGGTAAAAAATATCCTATGGATGAAAGAATAATTATAAAAGAGATTTTAGAAGAATTACAATAAAGAGGGAGGCATATTGTGTTTGTAAATGTTATAGTAGATATATCATATGAAAAACTTGACAGAGCATTTCAATATGCCGTACCTAAGGAATTAGAGCCATTAGTTGATGTGGGTGTACGTGTAAACGTTCCATTTGGTAAAGGTAACAAGATTATTGAGGCATACATAATTGAAGTGACTGATGTTTGCAATTATGATCCAGAAAAAATTAAAAACATAATATCCATAAGCGATAAGATGGTGCCGCTAGAGGCTAAAAAAATAAAAATAGCAGCGTGGATAAGAAAAAACTATGGTGCTACAATGAATCAGGCATTAAAGACTGTAATTCAGGTGCCCAATACTGTAAGAGCTAACACTAAAAAAGTAATAAAACTTGTAGCAGATAAAGAGGCAATTGATAAAGAAGTTGCTAGTGCGATTAAGAAAAATGCTAAAGCAAGATTAAGGTTATTAGAGGCATTGAAAGATAATGATATGCTTGATTATACCCTTGCAATGGATAAACTTAATATAACTAAAACTGTAGTTACGGCACTTGTAAATGCAGGGATTATTGAAGTTCTTGAAGAAAAAATATATAGAAATCCTGTAAGTGGTAATGATGAAGAGAAAAGACAGATTCAATTAAATGAAGCACAGCAGACTATAGCAGATGCTATTTGTAATGATTATGCGAATGGTATAAGAAAAACGTATCTTATACACGGTATTACAGGTAGTGGAAAGACGGAAGTATATATCGAGATAATAAAAAAAGTCATAAGTGAGGGTAAACAGGTAATTATGCTAATTCCTGAAATTTCTCTTACATATCAGACTGTTATGCGATTTTACAGATGCTTTAAAGAGCGTGTGAGTATTATGCATTCTAAACTTTCGCAGGGCGAAAGATTTGACCAGCTAGAAAGAGCTAAAAATGGTGACATTGATATTATTATTGGACCACGCTCAGCATTATTTACTCCATTTGACAATTTAGGTTTAATAATCATTGATGAAGAACATGATGGAGCATATAAAAGTGAAAAACCACCTAAATACCATGCAAGAGAAACTGCAATAGAAATTGCAAAAATGAGTAATGCATCGGTAATATTAGGTTCAGCAACACCTTCTATAACTGCTTATTACAAAGCGTTAAAGGGTGAATATAAATTATTTGAACTCACTAACAGAGCTGCAGGAGCGAATCTTCCTAAGGTATATGTTGAAGATATGCGTGACGAGCTGGCCAAAGGTAACAGAAGCATATTTAGTGAGCGATTGGATAAGCTTATAGTAGACAGAATAGAGAAAAAAGAGCAGATAATGCTTTTTATAAACAGAAGAGGTTATTCGGGCTGCGTAAGCTGTAGAAAATGTGGCTACGTTATAAAATGCAAACATTGCGATGTAAGTATGAAATTTCACAAAAATAACAAATTAGTATGTCATTATTGTGGATATGAAGAAAATATGGTAAAGACCTGTCCTGAGTGTGGCTCTAAATATATTGCAAGCTTTGGAACAGGTACAGAAAAAATTGAAGAGCAGATTAATATTCGCTATCCTAATGTAAAGGTTTTGCGAATGGATGCAGACACAGTAGTAAAAAAAGGTTCTTATGAAAAAATCTTGAGTGCTTTTAGAAATCAGGAAGCAGATGTTTTAATAGGAACTCAGATGATAGTTAAAGGGCATGATTTTGCAAATGTTACTCTGGTTGGAATTTTAGCGGCGGACATTTCGATGTATGCAAATGAATATACTGCAGGTGAGATTACATTTGACATATTGATGCAGGCGGCAGGAAGAGCAGGAAGAGCAAATAAATCGGGAGAGGTTGTTATACAGACCTATGCACCTGAAGAAACTGTTATACAAGCGGCGGCAAAACATGATTATAAAGAATTTTATGAAAATGAAATCGCATACAGGATGGCTATGAGTTATCCGCCTGTTGCTGGTATGATGGAGATAAAACTAAGCTCAAAGTACGAGAATAGTCTTGAAACTGCTTCGAAAGCTTTAAAAACATTTACTGATAACTATAGGGACATAAGAATTTTAGGACCTGTAAATGCAAATATTTATAAGATAAATGATGTGTTTAGTAAGTTTATGTTTTGCAAATATCCGGCTAAAGAACAGCTGGTTATATTAAAAGAAGATATAGAAAAATTTATAGATGATAACGACATTTTCAAATATGTAAATGTGCAGTTTGATTTTGGTTAGTTATTCATATATTAGGAGGAAATTATGGCAATAAGAACAGTACGTGAATTAGGAGATCCTATTTTAAGAAAAACATCAAAGCCTGTAAAGGAAATGACTGATAAGATTGAAATCCTCATAGAGGATATGTTTGATACAATGTATGAATATGATGGCGTAGGTCTTGCAGCACCACAGGTAGGAATATTAAAAAGAATATTTGTAATGGATATTGAAGAGCCTGTAGTAATGATAAATCCTGAAATAATCGAGGTTAGTGGAGAACAGACAGGTGATGAAGGCTGTTTAAGCGTTCCTGGAAAAGCAGGACAGGTAACAAGACCGAATTATGTAAAGGTTAGAGCTTATGATATGGATATGCAACCATTTGAAATGGAAGGAACAGAACTTTTAGCCAGATGTATATTACATGAAAATGACCATTTGAACGGTGTTGTATATGTAGACAAGGTTGAAGGGGAATTAAAAGAAGTAAAATATGAAGAAGAATAATTAGGAGGAAAGAAATGCGTTTGATATTTATGGGAACTCCGGATTATGCTAAAAGCTCATTACAAGCATTGATAGATGCAGGACATGATATTGAGCTTGTAGTAACAAATCCAGATAAGCCAAAGGGAAGAAGCAAGGAAAATGTAATGCCACCAGTTAAAATGTTGGCATTAGAACATAATATTCCAGTGTATCAGCCAGTAAAATTACGTAGTCAGGAAGCTATGGACTATGTTATGCAATATAAACCGGATGCGATTATAGTGGTGGCCTTTGGTCAGATAGTGCCAAAACAGATTTTGGATTTGCCAAAATATGGCTGTATAAATGTACATGGCTCATTGTTGCCTGAATACAGAGGAGCAGCACCTATTCAATGGGCTGTTATAGACGGTAAAGAGGTCGCTGGAGTAACTACAATGCTTATGAATGAAGGAATTGATACTGGCGATATGCTTTTAAGGGCATCAATTAAGCTTGATAAAAAAGAAACTGGTGGCAGTTTGTTTGACAAATTAGCCCAGTTAGGAGCAGAACTTTTAATAGAAACGCTTGTTAAATTAGAGGAAGGCTCAATAGTTCCACAAAAGCAGGATGAATCTAAGAGTACCTATGTAGGTATGTTGAAAAAAGAAATGGGAAATATTAATTTCAATAAAACAGCTGTCGAAATTGAAAGACTTGTAAGAGGTCTTAATCCGTGGCCAAGTGCATTTACTAAAATTAACGGTAAGATGTTAAAGGTATGGGATTGCGATGTTGTAGAGGGAAATTTTGAAGGCGCTAATGGTGAAATTATTCAGGTTACCAAGGATGGAATTATTGTAAAAACAAGTGAAAATGCAATTAAGATTAATGAACTTCAATATGAAGGGAAGAAGCGTATGAATACAAAAGATTTCCTTCTTGGAACAAAAATCGAAACAGGTATAATATTAGGCGAATAATTAGAAAGGAAGTTGAAAAAATGGATTATTTAATAATTAATTTATTACTTGTTGGAAGTGTATTTATTTCCTTATATGCACAGGCCAAGGTAAGCTCTAGTCATGCGAAGTTTTCAAAAATAGCAGCTAAATCAGGTCTTTCGGGAGCTGAAACGGCAGAGAGACTGCTTCATGCAGCCGGAATTTATGATGTTGAAATCGTTCATATTTCAGGAAGATTGACAGATAATTATAATTCGGCAACTAAGACATTGTCCTTGTCGGATTCGGTGTATGGTTTAAGATCGATAGCAGCTATAAGTATTGCAGCTCACGAGTGCGGACATGCAATGCAGCATAATGAAAGCTATGGACCTTTAGTGTTAAGACATTCTATATATCCTGTAGCTAATTTTGGCTCAAGATTATCGTTTGTGTTTATATTTGCAGGTGTATTTTTTGGATATAGCCAGTTTTTAATAAAGACAGGTATTATTTTATTTTCACTGGCTGTTATATTCCAATTAGTTACATTACCGGTTGAATTTGATGCTTCAAGACGTGCAATTAAGCATATGAATGAGGTTGGAATTTTATGTGAGGATGAAAATCCTGGTGCAAAAAAAATGTTGTCAGCAGCGGCATTAACATATGTGGCATCAGCATTGACAGCAGTGTTACAATTACTTAGACTCATAAGCATTTATGGAGGAAAACGACGTGATTAATTCTAAAACAGTTAATACACGGGAGATAATATTAGATATACTTATTGAGGTTTTAGAAAATGAGCAGTACAGCCATATAGTCATAAGCAGTGCTTTAAAGAAATATCAATATTTGTCAAAGCAGGACAGGGCATTTATTGACAGAGTTTCACAAGGCACAATAGAAAAAATGATTAGCATCGACTATATTATCGGGCTTTATTCAACTGTGAAGGTTAAAAGATTAAAGCCAGTAATAAGAAATATTTTAAGAATGGCTGTATATCAGATTGTTTATATGGAAAGCGTAAAGGAATTTGCTATATGTAATGAAGCTGTTAAGCTGGCTGGGAAACGTGGATTTTCAAGCTTGAAAGGCTTTGTTAATGGCATTCTTCGTAATATTTTAAGAGATAAGGATAATATTCCTAAACCTGACAGGGAAAAGGATGAGGAATATTATTTGTCTGTTTTGTATTCTATGCCTATGTGGATTATAACTAAATGGAAAAAGACATATTCTTATGAACAAATAGAAGCAATGTTAAAGGCATTTGATAAAGAAAAAAAGACTACTATAAGATGTAATTTAAATGTAAACAGCTTAGCTGAACTTAAGAAAAAGCTTGATAATGAAAATGTAAGTTATAGCGAGGCACCATATGTGCCATACGGACTTAATATAGATGATTATAATTATCTTGAAGATATGGACAGCTTTTTAGAGGGTTCATTTTCAATACAGGATGTTAGTTCTATGCTGGTTGGTATGGTGGCAGCTCCTAAGAAGGGCGCATATGTTGTTGATGTATGTGCAGCTCCAGGTGGAAAAACTTTGCATATAGCTGAACTTTTAGATGATACAGGTTATGTTGAAGCAAGAGATGTTTCAAAAAATAAGGTAGAACTTATTCGCGAAAATATAGAAAGATGTAAGCTTAATAATGCCACAGCTCTTGTAAAGGATGCTCTTATTGAAGATGAGGCAGACTATGAAAAGGCTGATATACTTATAGCTGATTTGCCATGCTCAGGCTTGGGAATAATGGGAAGAAAAGGCGATATAAGATATAATATGTCTGAAGAAAAACAGGAAGAATTAGTTAAGCTACAAAGAAATATACTTTCTGTTGTAAATCAGTATGTAAAAGTAGGCGGGCACCTCATTTACAGTACCTGTACAATAAATGAAGATGAAAATATTAATAATGTACGATGGTTTACAAAAAAGTATGGCTTTGTTTTAGAGAGCATAGATGATTATATTCCTGAGGAATTACATTCTGAAACAACTAAAGAAGGTTACATACAGTTGTTGCCGGGCGTTCACAAATGTGACGGATTTTTTATAGCAAGATTAAGAAGGATAAAGTAATGGAAAAAATAGATATAAAATCTATGGATTTGGAAGAACTTGAAGAATATATTGTTAGTATACAGGACAAGAAATTTAGGGCAAAGCAGATTTATACATGGTTACATGGAAAACTTGTTACGGATTTTGAGGAAATGACTAATATTTCAAAAGAGCTTCGTCAAAAATTAAGCAGTCAGTGTGAAATAACTGTACTTGAGCCAATAAAAGAGCTTACATCCGCAATGGATGGAACAAAGAAATTTTTGTTTCGTCTAAAGGATGGTAATGTAATTGAAAGTGTTTTTATGAGATATAAGCATGGCAACTCAGTATGTGTTTCTTCGCAGGTGGGCTGTCGTATGGGGTGCCGTTTCTGCGCTTCTACACTTGATGGTTTAGAACGTAATCTTACAGCATCAGAGATTATAGAACAAATATACAGAATCAGTGCAATAACAGGAGAGAGAATATCAAATGTAGTGGTTATGGGTTCTGGTGAACCTTTAGATAATTATGACAATATTTTAAAGTTTATTAAGCTTCTTAATAGTGAAGAAGGCTTAAATATAAGTGCCCGTAACATAACCTTATCAACCTGTGGACTTGTAGATAAAATTAATCTTTTGGCAGAAAGCAGATTGCAGATAACTTTAGCAATATCCTTGCATGCACCAAATGATGAGATAAGAAAAACAATGATGCCTATAGCTAACAAATATTCAATAGCGCAGCTTATTGAGGCATGTAAAAATTATTACGATAAAACTAAGAGAAGAATTAGTTTCGAATATAGCCTGGTAAGAGGTGTAAATGATTCTATAGATAATGCCAATGAATTATCCGCATTGGTAAAAGGTATGAATTGTCATATTAATTTAATACCTGTTAATCCTATAAAAGAAAGGGATTACAAGGAGACAAAAATAGAATTTGTACATCAGTTTAAAAATGTACTTGAAAAAAATGGAATAAATGTTACCATAAGAAGAGAGATGGGAAGAGATATACAAGGTGCCTGTGGGCAGTTAAGAAAAAGTTATAAAGATAATCATGATGAACAGTAAAGGTAGGAATAAAGTATGAAGTCATATGCTAGTACTGATATAGGTAGCATACGTAATATAAATCAGGATTATATATATGCTACTGACGAACAAATTGGTAATTTGAATAATCTTTATATAGTGGCAGACGGTATGGGTGGACATAATGCAGGAGACTTAGCTTCTCGCTATGCTGTAGAAAAGGTTATTGAATACATAAAGATAAATCCTTGTAAGCATCCTGTAATAATAATGGATGAAGTGATTAAGATGGTTAATAAGGATGTTTATGAAAAATCTTTAGAAGACATTAATTATGAAGGAATGGGAACCACAATGGTTATTGCTACTGTATTTGAAGAATATTTGTACGTGGCAAATGTGGGAGACAGCCGATTATATGTAATTAATGATAATATAACTCAGATTACCAGAGATCACTCGTGGGTTGAAGAAATGGTAAGTCGAGGAGAATTAGATAGAAATGATCCAAAGTGTATTGAAAAAAAGAATGTAATAACACGAGCTGTAGGAAGTGAAGCAGAAGTTATTCCTGATTTTTTTGAAGTGGAATTTGGCGAGAATGATAACTTGCTTATTTGTTCTGACGGACTTACTAATATGGTTACGGATGAAACGATTAAGGATGTTATAAAAACAGATATAAGCATTGAAGAAAAAGTATTAAAATTAATAGAATTAGCTAAATTAAACGGTGGTAAAGATAATATAGCCGTTGTTATAGCAGAAAGGTAAGCGTATGTTGAAAAAAGGAATGTATATAGCCGACAGATATGAGATAATCGAGAAAATAGGTTCTGGCGGAATGGCAGATGTATATAAGGCAAAATGTCATAAATTAAACAGATTCGTAGCAATAAAGGTGCTTAAGCAGGAATTCAGCAGCGATACCACATTTGTAGCTAAATTCAGGGTTGAAGCTCAATCTGTTGCAGGACTAACACATGCAAATATTGTTAATGTATATGATGTAGGTGAAGAGGATGGAATTCACTATATAGTAATGGAACTTGTAGAAGGTGTGACTCTTAAAAAATATATTGAAAAGAGAGAGGACATTGAAACTAAGGAAATTGTCAGTATAGCGGTGCAAGTGGCACAGGGTATTGAAGCTGCACATAATCACGGTATTGTCCATAGAGATATTAAACCACAGAATATAATAATTTCAAAGGATGGAAAAGTAAAGGTTGCTGATTTTGGTATAGCAAGAGCAGCGACTGCTAACACCATTAATTCAGCTGTTATGGGTTCGGTGCATTATATGTCACCGGAACAGGCCAGAGGCGGTTACAGTGACCAAAAGAGTGATATATATTCATTTGGTATAATGTTATTTGAAATGCTTACAAAGCAGTTGCCGTTTGATGGTGAGAATACTGTGTCAGTTGCAGTAAAACATTTAAATGAGGAAGTACCTTTGGTTTCTACGATTAATCCTAATGTATCTCCTAGTGTTGAAAAGATAGTGGAAAAATGTACACAAAAAAGAACTGAAAGAAGATATCAAAATATTTCAGATGTTATTTCGGATTTGAAAAAGTCTTTGGTAGTTCCTGTAGGAGAATTTGTTGTACAGGGTGAAACAAAAGGACATAACGATACTGTTATGATTTCAAGTTCACAGCTTGCAGAAATTAATAAAAATGCAAAAAAATCACATAAAGTAGAAGAATATAAGGAAGAAGAATATGAGGAGGAGGACGATGGCAGAAGTACTCTTGATATTCTTGTTACAGCACTTGGTATTCTTTTAGTGATGTTGTTAATAGGTGTTACAATTTATTTTGTATCTTATGTTGTAAGAAGTATTGGCAGTACAAGTGGCTCGGAGCTTGTAAGAACTACTTCACCACAGGAAGTGACTAAGAACGATGGTAAAGTTTTGGTTCCTACTCTTGTTGGTTTGTCTAAAGAGGATGCTAAAAAGACTTTAAATAGTCTTGGACTTGGCTTCCAGGCAATTGAAGATTATTCTGAATTACAACCTGCAGGATATGTATTTTTACAATCTCACAGTGCTAAAACTTCGGTAAGAGCAAATACAACAATTATAGTTACTGTAAGTAAAGGTCCAAGAATTTATACACTTGCAAATTATGAAGGTAAGACAATTGAAGAAGTGCGTGAAGTCTTGGAAAAACAGATAGGAATGATAGTGGAGATTCAGTATGAACCATCTGCAACTGTTGATATTGGACTTGTAACAAGAACTAGTCTTGAGGTTGGTACTAAGATAAAGAGTGGAGACTTTATAACAGTTTATTTATGCAGTATGCCGGCGGATGAAGAAACACAGGTTCCAAATATAATAGGAAAAACAGAAAATGCTGCAAATGTTCTTTTGGATGAAGCTGGTTTACAGGCAGGAAATGTAACAGAAGAATATAGTGATATTTATCCGGCTGGTTATGTAATGGCACAGTCACCAAAGGATGAAACAGTATTAAAGGGTAGCAAGGTTGATTATGTTATAAGTAAAGGTAAAGAACCTTCTTACTCTTATAAGGGAAGCCTTGATAATAGTATTATGTCTTCAATTGAAGAACCAGAAACTTATACAAGCAAGCAGATTAAGTTTGTTGTAAAGAATGGTTCGACAATATTAAAGGCAGAATCCTATGTGGATTATAAAGAGGAACTTTTCCCTTATGAATTTACAATCGCCGGAAAATCTATGAAAAAGGTAACTGTTGAAATAAGTGTCAAGTATGAATATGACAAAGATGGTACTCCAACTACTACTGTTAAGACAGCAAGTAAAGAGGTTGAACTTACTGTAGTAGAGGAATAGTGCAAATGACAGGAAAAATAATAAAAGGTGTAGCTGGTTCATATTATGTGGCTACAAAAGATTTAGGAATTTATGAATGTAAGGCCAGAGGTGTATTTCGTAACAGAAATATTAAACCTCTGGTTGGAGATAATGTAATAATTGATATAATTGATGAAGCACATAAAATAGGTAATATAAGTGAGATTCTTGAAAGAGAAAATGAACTTATAAGACCGCAGGTATCCAATGTTGACGGTGCATTGATTGTATTTGCAATAAAGGATCCGTTGCCGAATCACAGTATGCTTGCAAGATTTTTAGTGCTTATGGATGAACAGGGCATAAAAACAACAATTTGCTTTAATAAAGCTGATATAGCAACAGATAAAGAAATTATCGAGTTGAAGGAAATTTACTCTAATAGCGGATATGAGGTTATATTTACAAGTACAAAAACTTTGCAGGGAAAAGCGGAATTGTTTAAGGTTTTGGATAAGAAGACTACAGTGCTCGCAGGTCCATCTGGTGTTGGAAAGTCATCACTTCTTAATATGATTTATCCGGATGTACAGGTAAAAACAGGACAAATAAGTGAAAAAATAAAACGAGGAAAGCATACAACAAGACATTCAGAACTATTTGATATAAATGAAGATACTTATATTATGGATACTCCTGGATTTACATCGCTTATGATTATGGATATGGAAGAAAATGAACTAAAAGATTATTTTGGTGAATTTGAAGAATATCAACAATTCTGCAGATTTAAGGGTTGTGTACATATTGGAGAGCCTAATTGCGCTGTAAAGGAAGCTTTGGAAAAAGGTCTTATTAATGATATAAGATATCGTAATTATATTGAGATATTTAATGAAATAAAAGGTCAAAAGAAATATTAGAAAAGAGGAATGTTATGATAAAATTATCGCCTTCAATATTATCTGCAGATTTTGCGAAACTGGGAGATGATATAGCTATTATAGATAAAGCTGGGGCACAATATATTCATGTTGATGTAATGGATGGTTTATTTGTGCCAAGTATATCCTATGGTATGCCTGTTATTAAATCAATAAGAAAGACAACAGATAAAGTATTTGACGTACATTTAATGATTGAAGAACCAATACGTTATATTAAAGAATTTGTTGAATCAGGTGCCGATATTATAACAATACATGTTGAAGCCTGTGAAGATGTTAAGGCTACTTTGGATGCGATTAAGTCTTATGGTGTTAAGGCTGGAATTACATTAAATCCGGCAACACAGTTATCGGAAATTGAACCATATCTTTCTATGGTTGATATGGCATTGGTTATGTCTGTTAATCCGGGATTTGGCGGTCAGAAATATATTGAAACATCGACTGAAAAAGTAAGAGAATTAAAGAAGTTTTGTGATGCCAACGGATATGATATAGATATTGAAATAGATGGTGGTATAACTCTTGATAATGTAGAGGAAGTATGTAAAGCAGGAGCGAATGTGATTGTTGCAGGTTCCAGCGTGTTTAGAGGAGATGCAGGCGAGAATACAAAAGCATTTCTTGAAAAATTTAAAATGTTTGAATAGTTATTAATTTAAAGGATTTTGAAAGTGTCTGAAAATATAAAAAAGATACAATTAAAATCCTTTTATTGCTTGTTTGAAAAGTATATAGCGTAGACATAAAATAAGATTTGTGATATAATTATATAAAGTTTTATAACGATTAAATCTTTGCTAAGGAGAAGAACATGAAACAGTTACTTATAATACCTGAACAAGCAGAGTACGAGGAATGTATTAATTTATCTAAGGAATATAATTTAGGATTTGAATATAATGATTTTTTTCAACCGGATTTATTAGATGATGAAAAAAAGGTTGAAAATATTATATGTGAATATAAAAAACAAGAACTGCCAAAGCTTACAACACTCCATGGTGCATTTTTTGATGTGATTCCGTTTAGTGTTGATAAAAAGATAAGAGAAATTGCAGATTTAAGAATAGAACAAAGCATAGCAGCAGCTAAAAAGCTTGGTGCTAAAGCGGTTATTTTTCATACTAATTATACATCATTTCTTAATTCAGAATCTTACATAGATAATTGGATTAAGATTAATACAGAGTACTGGAGCTTAAAGTTGCAAAAGCATAAGGATATTAATATTTATCTGGAAAATATGTTTGATGCAAGTCCTTATTTATTAGAAAAGCTTTCGCTTAATTTGTGTAAATATAATAACTATGGTGTGTGCCTTGATTGGGCCCATGCATTTTTGTCAGATACGAATTTAGAAGAATGGGTGAAGTCCTTATCTTCATTTGTAAAGCATATACATATTAATGATAATGATGGTGTAAGCGATTTACATTTAGCATGGGGCGATGGCGTAATACCAAGAGAATTGTTTTATGAATACTATGAAAAATATATGAATGGTGCAACGGTACTTATTGAAACGTCTACAATGGATAACAAGCGACGTTCTTTGGAAAAATTGAGAATAGAAGGATTTAACTAATTTGGGAGGAATATTATGAAAGCAGAAACAATTTTAGGATTACAACAAATATCTACACCAAAAAAGTTTTTAAAAGATTCCTATATATGTACGGAAGGTCAGTTAGGCAATGAAATGTACATAGTTTTGTCAGGAAGTGTTGGAATATTTATAACAAGCGCAATAGGAACCTTGACAAAGGTTGCGCAGATAAATGCAGGGGATTTCTTTGGTGAAATGGCTATATTTGATAATCTTCCACGTAGTGCATCCTGTATTGCACTAGAGGAAACTATAGCAGTATCCATAAATAAGACAAACCTTCAAAGTTTCTTGGAAATGTGTCCGGAGATAGCCAAGCAAATGCTTGAAAATATGAGTGGAAGAATAAGAAAACTAGATGATGAATTGTATAAGAATAGTAGATTTGTTAAAAATCGTCATATTCAGAAGTTTAGAATTCCAGCAACGTTTAATATGGGACATGCTGTAAAGATACCATATCAGAATCCTAAGCTTATAAATCAATATAAACAAGCTTGTCCGATATGTGGGCGTGCTATTACGGTGAATAATTTAAAGAGAAATATTTTGGAAGAACGAAGCTACGAAATGGACTGCCGTATAACATATGTAGGTTGTGATCCGCTTTGGTTAGAGATTATTTCTTGCCCATATTGTAAATATTCAAATCATTATCTTGAATTCTTTAAATTGAATAATTTTGAATTTGAACTGATTAGTGAGCTTTTAGAAAAAGAACACAAATCAATACTTGAATCCAGAGTGGATAAAAGAAGTGAATTTGATATTCTTGTTATAAAATATTTGCAGGCAATAAATATTAATGAACATATTAATCCTAATAACAATGCCTTGATTGGTGGTTTGTGGAGAAATGTATACTGGCTAAGTAAGGATGTTCCGGATTTAGAGTTTGCTAAATATTGTGCTAAGATGGCAATAGAAAAATATAAGGCGGCTTTGAAAGAAGAACAGATAAAGGATGCGGTTGGAATAGCATCTACGGCAATTTCTCTTTGTGGTATGCTAGCATTTTTGGGTCAATATGAAGAAATATCAAAATATATCGATATTGCGGCAGAGTGTGAAGATGAGAGAATCAAAAATAATGCACTTAAAGTTAAAGAAAGACTTAATAAAATGAATTAAAAATAGGAGTGTGGCAAATTCTTGTGCGCCACACTCCTTTTATAGTTAAATATTATACATTGAAACGGAATAAAATTACGTCGCCATCTTTTACTACATAATCTTTACCTTCGATGCCAACAAGTCCTTTATCCTTAGCTGCTGAGTATGAACCACAGTCTAAAAGGTTCTGGTAGTTAACAACTTCAGCTTTGATAAAGCCTCTTTCGAAATCACTATGAATCTTGCCAGCAGCAGCTGGTGCCTTAGTTCCCTTTTTGATTGTCCAGGCTCTGGTCTCTGTAGGACCGGCAGTAAGATAACTTATAAGTCCTAATAAGTCATAGCTTGCTTTGATTAACTTTTCAAGACCTGATTCGCTAATACCTAAATCTTCTAAAAACATTTTCTTTTCTTCATCATCAAGCTCTGCAATTTCTTGTTCAATCTGAGCGCTGATTACAAATACCTTACAACCCTCATTTGCTGCAAATTCCTTAACAGCCTGGATATATTTGTTGTCAGCACCGTCATTAGCTAAATCATCTTCAGTAGTGTTCGCAGCGAAAATAACCGGTTTTGCTGTAAGAAGATTAAATCCTGCTAATAAAGCTGCTTCTTCGTCATCATTAACTTCAAAGCTCTTAGCTAGTTTACCGTCTTCTAAATGTTCTTTAAGCTTTTCAATAAGCTCACATTCCTTAGCTAATGCCTTGTCATTACGAGAACCTTTAACGGCTTTAGCGTAACGTCTTTCTAAAATTTCAATATCTGAAAAAATAAGTTCAAAATTGATTGTTTCAATATCTCTTAATGGATTGATGCTTCCATCTACATGGACAATGTTAGAATTGTCGAAGCATCTGACAACGTGAACGATTGCGTCAACCTCTCGTATGTTTGCTAAAAACTGATTGCCAAGACCTTCACCTTTAGAGGCGCCTTTTACAAGGCCGGCAATATCAACGAATTCGATTACAGCAGGAACAATTTTTGCTGAATCATATAAATTGGCGAGAAGTTCAAGTCTCTCGTCAGGTACAGTTACAACACCTACGTTAGGGTCGATAGTACAAAATGGATAATTAGCCGATTCGGCACCTGCCTTTGTTAAAGAATTAAATAATGTACTTTTTCCTACATTAGGTAGGCCAACGATTCCTAATTTCATAAATATGTATCCTTTCTTGCGAGTAGTAAATATATTCTAGCATATTAATTTGTAAAAATAAAGTGAAAACTTGTTTAAAAACATTGATTTTTCCAAGATTTAAGAGTAAAATTAACAAGGTATGGAAGGAGAAATAGAAAAATGGATAAATTAATTGGTTTTCCAAATTTAGGTTTGGAGTTTAAGGTAGGTAAGTCTATTAGTATTTTTGGATTTGAAATTGCATATTATGGAATTATTATTGCTATTGGAGTAGTAGTAGCTGCTCTTCTGGCTTTTGCAGAAGCAAGAAGAACTCATCAGGATGAAGAAACATATGTGGACATAATGTTGTGTGTGCTGTTGTCGGCTATACCTGGTGCAAGATTATATTATGTTCTTTTTGAGTGGGATTATTATGGAAAACATTTAGGAGAGATTTTTAATATAAGAAATGGTGGATTGGCTATTTATGGTGGCGTAATTTTGTCAGTATTAGTAGCATATATTTATACAAGGATAAAGAAGAAAAAATTCCTTGAAATATTTGATACAGTTGTGCCGGGACTTGTATTGGCGCAGGCTATAGGAAGATGGGGCAATTTCTTTAACAGAGAAGCTTTTGGTGGATATACAGATAATTTATTTGCCATGGAATTGCCACTTACTGAAGCTAACGGACTTACAGAAGAACTTATTATGAAGTCAATGGGTGGATATGTTACAGTACATCCGACATTCTTATATGAAAGTTTTGCGTGCCTTCTTATATTTATAGTGTTATTTATATATAGGAAACACAAGAAATTCAATGGTGAGTTAGTTGCCATATATATGATAGGATACGGAATTGCAAGAGCTATTATTGAAGGCTTGAGAACAGATCAGCTGGTGATAAAGATTGCAAAAAAGACATTTGCAGTATCACAGGTATTATCTGTTGTATTAGTAATAGTAGGAATTACATTTATGGTGGTATCATATGTAAAATATTTTAAAAATAATAAAGAAAAGCCTTTAAAGGTTGAAGAAGTAAAGAGTGAATAATATATAGACCAATATGATTTTGTTTTAAGACCAATTCATATTGGTCTTTTTTTGTTTAATAGGAAAGGTCTCTAAAGAGGCCTTTCCTATTAAATAAAAACATTCCGTGGGACGCGCACTCGCACGAATGGTAGGTGACGCTGTGGCGACCGTGCTCGGCGCTTAAAGTGTACAAATCCTGTATAAGTGTAAAGTATTGACAATTAAGAGTGGACTTGTCCACTTTGTTGTTCTTACATTAAATAAAATTATAAACTTGTCTACTTTTTAATAAAAAACACTTGATTTTTATTAAAAAAGGGTATAGAATTGGGATATAAGTGGTGTGTTGTGGTAATAAGTGTTAAAAGGTGGTAGATTTCTTTAAAATTTTGCAAAGGATGGTAGGTGAGAACTATGTTCGTGGGACAGTACAATCATACAGTTGATGCCAAGGGCAGAGTTATCGTACCTGCTAAGCTAAGGGAAGGTCTTGGTGAAGAATTTGTTATAACAAAGGGCCTCGACGGCTGTTTATTTGGTTATACACTTGCAGAATGGAAGAATTTTGAAGAGAAGTTAAAGGGATTACCACTTACTAATAAAGATGCACGACAATTTACACGTTTCTTTTTAGCTGGTGCAGCATCAGTTGAAGTAGATAAATTAGGAAGAATACTTATTCCACAGGTTTTAAGAGAGTTTGCGGGTCTGGAAAAGGATGTAGTTTTAGTCGGAGTTGCAAGTAGAATTGAAATTTGGAATAGTGATAAGTGGACTGAATGTACTCAAAGATATGATGATGATATGGAAGAAGTTGCTGAAAATATGCAGAATTTAGGTTTCAGTATATAGGAGATGAGTTTATGGAATTCAAACATGTTTCGGTTTTACTAGATGAGACAATTGAAAATCTTAATATTAAACCTGATGGCATTTATGTTGATGGAACCTTAGGCGGTGGAGGACATTCATATCACATATGCAAGAGATTATCGGCTGGTGGAAGACTTATTGGAATTGACCAGGATGAAGATGCTATTAGAGCGGCAAGTGAAAGGCTTGCAGAGTTTAAGGACAAGGTTACTATTGTAAGAAGTAATTATTGTGATTTTAGACAGGTGCTTGATGAACTTAATATAGATAAAGTTGACGGAATATTGCTTGATTTAGGTGTTTCCTCATATCAGTTAGATACAGTAGAGAGAGGCTTTACATATAATGAAGATACATTTCTTGATATGAGAATGGATAGAAGACAGGAAAAGACAGCTAAAGATATAGTTAATGGATATAGCGAGTTTGATTTGTATCGTATCATACGTGATTATGGAGAGGACAAGTTTGCGAAAAATATTGCTAAACATATAGTTAAGGCAAGAGAAGAAAAAGAGATTAATACAACATTTGAACTTATAGAGATAATAAAGGCTGCGATACCAATGAAATGTAGAGCTACCGGAGGACATCCGGCTAAGAAAACATTTCAGGCTTTACGAATAGAACTTAACAGAGAGTTAGAGGTTTTGAATGAATCAATAGATTCAATGATTGACTCACTTAATGAAGAAGGACGATTATGTATAATTACATTTCATTCTTTGGAAGACAGAATAGTAAAGACACGATTTAGAAATAATGAATTTACATGTACATGCCCTCCAGATTTTCCGGTGTGTGTATGTAACAAACCTTCGAAGGGAACAGTGGTAACTAAAAAGCCAATAGTTCCAACACAGGAAGAAATTGATAACAATAAAAGATCAAAGAGTTCAAAGCTTAGAGTTTTTGAAAGGAAATAGTCAAGGAGGATTAATAGATGTCACAGATTTCAACAATTAATAAATTTGATACAAGAACAAATATTAGTATTGATGGTAATGTGGTAAGAAAATATGACACAATTACTGATAATGTACAAAGAGAGATTAGAAGAGAAGAAAGAACAGTTACTAAGAAAGTAGAGAGAAAACAGCATGCTACAATAAGCCTTTCATATGCGCTTATTACAATGGGATTGGTTGCGGTTATGGTAGTTATGTGCTTTACATATGTGGCTGCACAGTATAAAGAAAGAGAAAATTATGCAGCTATAACACAGTTAGAACAAGAATTATCTCAATTAAAAATTGAAAATGACGTGAAAGAAAACATGATTTATGGTAATATAGATTATGAACAGATTAAAAAGACTGCTATTGAAGAGTATGGTATGACTGTACCTGCAAAAAATCAGATTGTTACATATACACGTGGTGAAAATGAATATGTAAAGCAGTTCTTAGACGTTCCAGAGCAATAAAATAAAAGCAGGTGTTTAGAATGTCAGAAAGACAGGGCATAATTAAAAAGAGACGTAAGAATAAATATGGATTGTTCTCATTGGGGATGAAAAGAAAACTGGTTATTACATTTGGAGTAATAGTTTTATTGGTAATATTATTGATTATTAGGATAGGTGTAATTAACTATAAGGACGGTTCAAAATATAGAAAAATAGTATTAGGTCATCAGGCTTATTCAGATACAGTAGTGCCATATATGCGTGGCAGTATTTTGGATAGGTCTGGTACTGTTTTGGCTTATAGCGAGAAAAAGTATCATCTTATTTTAGATTCCAGTGAAATTACATATAACGATAAGCGAAAAAATGCGGCGGTAGATGCTATTGTCAATCATTTAAAGATAAGCAAGGAAGAAGTGATTGCAGCAGTAGATGCTGATAAATCAAGCAAGTATCAAAGATTTAGAAAATATTTAAGTTCCAGTGAGGTTTCGGGACTTATAAAAGAAGTTGAGGAAAAAGGAATAAAGGGTATATATTTTGAAGAAGAATATGTAAGACAATATCCATTTGGCAGTCTTGCTTGTGATATAATCGGTTTTACTAATGGAGATAGTGGAAGTATTGGACTTGAGTTGCATTATAATAAATATCTCACAGGAGTAAATGGCATTAGCTACGGGTATCTTAATGATTCACTTAATCTAGAAACTAATACAAAGGATCCAATAGATGGCAATAATTTAGTGACAACTATTGATTATACGGTGCAGACTATAATCGAAAAAGCATTAAAGGATTATAATACAGAATATGGCTCAAAAAATAGTGCGGTTGTAATAATGAATCCTAATAATGGAGAAGTTCTTGGTATGGCTTCATATCCATTTTTTGATTTGAATAATCCAAGAGATTTAAGTGGCCTTTATACACAAGAAGAAATTGATGCAATGGATAATGATAAAAAATTAGAGAAATACTACGAATTATGGAAGAACTATTGCATATCAGAAACTTATGAGCCAGGCTCGGTTATTAAACCTTTTACAGTGGCTACAGCCTTAGAAGAAGGTAAAATTTCAGCTACTTATTCATGCGTTTGTGATGGACATGAGGTTATAAGAGGAAGCAGAATTCATTGCCATAAAAGAAGTGGTCATGGCATGGTTACTTTAAAAGAGGCAGTTATGTATTCTTGTAACGATGCAATGATGCAGATTACCTCTGTTATGGGAACCGCTCTTATGGAAAAATATCAAAAGGTATATAATTTTGGACAAAAAACAGGTATTGATTTACCGGGTGAAGAAATGGGCCTTTTATACACATCAATGACTGATTTGGATGCAGCTACTAACTCATTTGGACAAAATATGAATGTAACAATGATGCAGGTTGTAAGTGGATTTTCAGCTCTAGTTAACGGTGGTAACTATTATCAGCCAAAGCTTTTAAAAAGTATTAATACAACAGATGGAACAGTTGTGCATAATTATGAACCTGTTTTAGTTAAGCAGACAATAACAGAATCGACATCAGTGTTAATAAGAGAGTATCTTAAGGCTGCAGTGGAAAGTGGTACAGCTAAAACAGCGGGAGTAAAAGGATATTCTATAGGTGGAAAGACTGGTACTGCAGAAAAGCTTCCAAGAGAAGCTAAGAAATATTTAGTGTCATTTGTGGGTGCGGCACCTATTGAAAATCCACAGGTTGTTATTTATGTTGTAGTGGATGAAGCAAATGCCCAAAATGCAGATTCTTCAGTTCACGCACAGAAGATTGCACATGAAATATTAGTGGAATTATTACCGTATTTAAATATATTACCGGATACAATTGAGGAAGATGTAATCGAAGAAGGAACCAGTGATAGTATTGATAATGGTACAGTTTTTGAATAAATATTGCATATACACTATGTTTGCATAATAGATTTTATTAAGTAAGATAAATGGGTGCAGGCATGGTACAAAAGGTATATCAAAAAAGAAAACTTTTAGTGACATTTATTATAATCATTATAATATTTTTGATTCTAATAAGTCGAATGGCGTATTTGATGGTATTTAGAGCTGAATATTATAATGAAAAAGCAAAAGAACTTCACGAAAGAGAAAGAAATATAAAGGCAGCAAGAGGCCGAATATATGACCGAAATGGAATAGTTCTTGCAGATAATACTACGGTATGCACCATTTCGGTTATACATAGTCAGATAAAAGAACCGCAAAAGGTTATAGAGATTTTATCAAAGGAACTGCTTTTAAGTGAAGAAACAGTAAGAAAAAGAGTAGAAAAAGTCAGTGCTATCGAAAAGATAAAGTCTAATGTAAGTAAAAAAGTCGGAGACCGTATAAGAGCACATAATTTAGAAGGTGTGAAGGTTGATGAGGATTATAAAAGATTTTATGTTTATAATGAGCTTGCTTCTAAGGTATTAGGCTTTACCGGAGGAGATAATCAGGGTATATTAGGACTAGAAGTTGAATATGAAGAATATTTAAAAGGTGAGCCTGGAAAGATTCTAACAGTGACTGATTCTAGGGGAATTGAGTTAAATTTTTCTAGAGAAAACAGAATAGAACCGGTTAATGGAAGCGATTTATACATTTCGCTTGACTATAATATTCAAATGTATGCTCAACAACTGGCATATAAAGCCTTAGAAGAAAAGGGAGCAAAGAGTGTTTCTATTATTGTTATGAACCCCAATAATGGCGAAATTTATGCCATGGCAAATGTTCCAGAATACAATCTTAATGAACCCTTTACACTTCCACAGGGTAGTGTTTTTGAAAATGAAACTGAAAAATATAAGTTGCTTAATAATATGTGGAGAAATACCTGCGTAAATGATACATATGAGCCTGGTTCTACATTTAAAATGATAACTGCAAGTATAGGGCTTCAAAAAGGTGTGGTTTCAGTAAATGATTCTTATTCCTGCCCAGGATATAAAATTGTTGATGACAGAAGAATAAGATGCCATAAAACTACAGGGCATGGTACTTTGAGTTTTGAAGAAACACTTATGAATTCCTGTAACCCAGCCTTTATAGAATGGGGACTTAGGGTAGGCGTGGATGATTATTTTGAAAGCTTTTATAGTATGAAAATAGGCTCAAAGACAGGGATTGATTTGCCAGGAGAAGCAGCTACTATTATGCATAAAAAGGAAAATGTAGGACCTGTAGAATTGGCAACAATATCCTTTGGTCAGTCCTTTCAGATAACACCGGTTAAAATGCTTGCAACCACAGCATCTATAATAAATGGCGGTAACGTGGTAACGCCACATTTTGGTGTTAAAGCAGTTAGTGCTAATGAGGAAAAAACATTTTATTACAAAGAAGAAAAAAGTGTTATAGATGAGAAAACCAGTGAAATTATGCGCGGAATGCTACATAAAGTGGTTAGTGAAGGCGGAGGAAGCAAGGCTAAGGTAGAAGGCTATAGTATAGGCGGAAAAACAGCTACTTCAGAAAAACTGCCAAGAGGTAATGGAAAATATATAGCTTCATTTATAGGATTTGCTCCAGCGGATAATCCTAAAGTTATGGCTATGTGTATAATAGATGAACCGCAGGGCGTATATTATGGAGGTACAATTGCGGCACCTGTAATAGGAAAATTATTTGAAAATATTTTGCCTTATTTAGAGATAGAAAAAGAGTAATATATATGGTATAATTATTGCTTGGACGATGAATAACTTTTAAAAGCATTTTTCTTTAGGGAAATGTTTAGAAATGGAGATTATTATGCAAAAAGATTTACAAAATAAAAAAGTAGTGGTAGTAGGAACAGGTATAAGTGGAATTGCAGCAGCACAATTATTGGCAGATGCAGGTGCATGTGTATGTATATATGACCAAAATGAAAAAACGGATGCAAATAAAGTTAGAGAAAGACTTAATAATGAAGATATAAAAATTGTTATTGGTAATATGGAGGAAAATGAAGTTGCGGCGACACAATTGCTTGTAATAAGCCCTGGTGTAGCTATTGATTCAAATGTGGTTAATACATTTAAAAGCCATAAAGTGCCAGTAATAGGAGAAATTGAGCTTGCTTATATGTTTGAAAAGGGTAAGGTTGCTGCTATAACAGGTACTAATGGTAAGACAACAACAACATCCTTAGTAGGCGAGATTTTAAAGGCTTATAATGAAAAAACATTTGTTGTAGGTAATATTGGTAATCCGTATACAAAGGAAGTTGTAAAAACTGACAATGAGTCCTTTACAGTAGCTGAAATAAGCAGCTTCCAGTTAGAAACAGTAAAGGATTTTAAAGCAGAGGTTAGTGCTATTTTAAATATTACACCAGATCATTTAGACAGACATAAGACTGTTGAAAATTATGCTAAAACTAAAGGCTTTATTACTAATAATCAGGATGAAAGCAATGTTTGCGTTTTGAATTATGATGATGAAATGTTAAGAGAGTTTGCTAAAAATACAAAGGCTAGAGTTGTATTTTTCTCGCGTCTTACAGAATTATCAGAGGGTGCATATATGGTAAAGGATGATATAAAATTTAGTGATAATGGCATCGAATATCATATTTGTAATATTAATGAATTGAAAATTATTGGAAAGCATAATTATGAAAATGTAATGGCTGCAGTTGCTATTGCTTATCATATGGGCGTTTCCATAAAGGTAATAAGAGAAGTTGTAACAGCGTTTGAGGGCGTAGAGCATAGAATTGAATATGTTGCCGTAAAGAATGATGTTATATATTATAATGACTCTAAGGGAACTAATCCGGATGCTGCAATTAAAGCGATAGAGGCAATGACAAGACCAACTGTACTTATTGGTGGAGGTTATGATAAAAAGCTTCCGTTTGATGATTATGTAAAGGCATTTAAGGATAAGGTAAAACACATAGTTTTAATTGGTGAAACTGCTGAGAATATAAAAGAAACCGCTTTGAAATACGGTTATACTAATACAACTATGGCTAAAGATTTAAAAGAGGCTGTTGTTATGGCATCTGGTCTTGCCAATGAAGGTGATGCAGTGTTATTGTCACCTGCATGTGCAAGCTGGGATATGTTTGACAGCTATGAACAAAGAGGAAGATTGTTTAAAGAATATGTTAATTCCTTATAGAAGGGGAAATTAGATGGATGAAATAAAAAATAAGAATAGAAGTAAAGCGATAGAGAAAATAAAGCAAAATAATAAAGCGAAAGAAAATTTTGACTATGCATTGCTTCTTATAATTGTAATACTTGTAGGCGTAGGATTTGTTATGCTATACAGTACTAGTTCTTATATGGCTCAGGTTAAATACGAAGATTCTCTTTATTATGTAAAGAAGCTTTTATTTGCTCTTATATTTGCTGTTATAGCATTTTTTATAGCTATGAAAATTGATTATCACTGGTGGTTTAGATTTAAATGGTTATGGTATGTGGCGGCAGTAGTGGCTATTATGATGGTTTTAATTCCAGGTTTGGGTATAGTAAGAAATAATGCAAGAAGATGGATTGGCGTTGGAGGTTTGACTATTCAACCCTCGGAGTTTGCTAAGTTGGCCATAATACTTTTTGTTGCATGGTTTGTATGCTATCTTAAGAAAAATATTAATTACATAGCGCCACTGGTTGTTATAATGTCGCTTGTGGGATTTGTATCACTTTTAGTATGGATAGTAAATGATAACCTTAGTACAGCTATTATTCTATTTGGAATAGCGGCAATTATGTGTTTTGTAGCTAATAAAAAATATGTACCATTTGTAATTGTTATAGGCATTGTGGCGTTGTTTGTAGGTATATTTTTAGCATCCATAAAAGGTACAAATAGCGCAGATAACTTTAGAATTATGCGTGTTCTTGTGTGGATGGAGCCAGAAGCATATGCAAGTGAAGGTGGTTATCAGGTGCTACAAGGTCTTTATGCTATAGGTTCAGGTGGTATATTTGGTAAAGGACTAGGCAAGAGTATTCAAAAACTTGGTTTTATACCAGAAGCTCAAAATGATATGATTTTTTCTATTATTTGTGAGGAATTAGGTCTTTTTGGTGCGACTGGAATATTGATTTTGTTTGTACTTTTGTTGTGGAGATTATTTGTCATAGCATTTAGTGCAAAGGATTTGTACGGAAGTATGATAGCTATTGGTGTGTTTGCTCATATAGCAATTCAGGTAATATTAAATGTGGCGGTAGTAACGAATTCAATACCAAATACAGGTATAACTTTACCGTTTATAAGCTATGGCGGTACTTCAATAGTATTCCTTTTTATAGAAATGGGTATTGTACTTAATGTTTCTACACATTGTGAAAATAAAAATTGACACATATTCTAAATTTCTGAATATAATATTATAAGTTATTTTTCAGGAGTAAATATGTGTGAAATTATAATTAATGGCGGCAAGAGCCTTGAAGGCGAAATAAATATCGGTGGTTCTAAAAATGGAACTTTGCCTATAATGTGTGCAGCATTATTGGTGCAGGGAAAGACAGTTATTAAGAATTGTCCTGCAATTGAAGATACCTTTACAATGATGGATATTTTAAAAAGCCTGGGCTGTGCAATCAACTTTGAAAATAATGTTCTTGAAATTGATGCTAAAACAGTAGAACCGTTAAATATTGATATTGACAGTTGTAAGAAAATGCGTGCTTCAATAATACTTATGGGAGCGTTACTTGGAAGATGTGGGATGGCGTTTTTATCTTATCCTGGAGGCTGTGTAATTGGTAAGAGACCTATTGACATACACTTGAAAGCATTTGAACAGTTGGGCGTTATTTTTGAAGACAGGGAAGATGTATTTTATGCAAGAAATACATTTTTGAAGGGCGGCATTATAAAACTGCCGTTTCCAAGTGTAGGAGCAACGGAAAATTTGATTATAGCTTCGGTTTTATCGCAGGAAACGACTATTATTAAAAATGCCGCTAAAGAACCGGAGATAATCGAATTAATCAGATTCCTTAATAGTGCTGGTGCAAGAATAAAGGGTGCTGGAAGTGGCACTTTAGTTATAATTGGTGTAAAAAAGTTAGAAACGCTGGAATTTGAGGTAGTATTTGACAGAATAGTGGCAGGTACATATATGTGCGCCGGAGCTATAAGTAATGGAAATATATTTTTAAAGACACGTAATGGAAGTCAGTTAGAGGCTGTCAGTGAAAGGCTTATGGCTGCTGGCTGTAATGTAAGACATTATAATGATGGAATATATTTAAAGGGTCCTAAAAGGTTAAAGTCTATTAAAAGACTTGTAACAGGTGTATATCCTAAATTTCCTACAGATATGCAGTCACAGTTTGTGGCATGTCTGTCTGTGGCTAAAGGTAAAAGTGTTGTGTGTGATAAGATTTTTGAAGCTAGATATAACATAGTTAGTGAGCTTGAAAAAATGGGTGCAAACATAAAGGAAACGTCTAAAGGGCTAATTATAAAAGGTGTTGAAGAATTAAAATCTGGTGAACTTTATGCAAAGGATTTGCGTGGAGGAGCCAGTTTAGTACTTGCGGCTCTTTGTGCCAATGGAACTACAGTTGTAAAGAACTGTGAATACATAAATAGAGGATATGAGGATATTTGTAGAGATTTAAGAACATTAGGAGCAGATGTCAGATGGTCAAAAGAAAGAGAAAGAAAAACAGTATAAATAAAAAGCCTGTCTATATTGTAATTATGCTTATAGTGCTTGTTATT
This sequence comes from Lachnospiraceae bacterium, assembly GCA_045543455.1. Classification (GTDB taxonomy): domain Bacteria; phylum Bacillota; class Clostridia; order Lachnospirales; family Lachnospiraceae; genus SIG291. The sequence continues at coordinate 1,500 of JAZQMK010000056.1, read as the reverse complement.
TTGTGCGTATATCTGTATAAGCTTGTGTTTGTTACAAAGGTTGATAAAATTACAGTTAGCGGTAATAAATTTATAACGGTAGACGAATTTAAAAAGCATATGTTTGAAGGGGAAAGCAGTATAAGTACCATAGAACTGTTTTTTGCTGACAAATATAAAGATAAGAAGGTTATCCCTTATGTGGAAACTTATAAGGTTAATATAAGCTGGCCGGCTAAAGTTAGTATTACAGTCTATGAAAAAAAGATCATGGGATATGTGGAAACTATGGGCAGCAATATGTTTTTTGATAAAGATGGTATTGTTGTGGAAAGTTCAAAAGAACAGCTAGTGGGAATACCTAAAGTATTAGGGATTGGCAATGACAGCATAACCTTACATCATAAGATAGAGTGTGATAATAAGGATATATTCAGTAATATAACAAAGATGAAACAATTGGCAGATAAATATAATATTGTAATATCTCAAATTGAGTTTGATGTTGATTATAATGCTAAATTATATGTTAATGATGTCAGGGTTTTGATTGGTAAATGTGAATATATAGAAGAGAAAATGTTTGAATTGAGTCAGCTATACGAAAAAATATATATGTTAAAAGGCGAATTAAATTTAAAAGAATGTAAAGGTGAAGCTACTAACATAATATTCAAGCCTGACTAAAAATATTTACAAAAATTAAAAAAAAAATAAAATATATATTGATATTTGAATCAATAAAGGATATTATATAATAAGTTAGATAAATAAAAAGGAGGTACTAACCTTGTTAGAGATAAAGACTAATGATTCAGAAGTTGCTGCAAAGATAGTAGTAGTAGGCGTTGGCGGTGCTGGTAATAATGCAGTTAACAGAATGGTAACTGAAAATATAGGTGGCGTTGAATTTGTAGGTATTAATACTGATAAACAGGCGTTAAGATTATGTAAGGCTCCGGTAGCTTTACAGATTGGTGAAAAGCTTACTAAGGGTCTTGGTGCAGGAGCACAGCCAGAGATTGGTGAAAAGGCTGCTGAAGAAAGTATGGATGAATTGGCACAGGCAATAAAGGGTGCAGATATGGTATTCGTTACATGTGGTATGGGTGGCGGTACTGGTACAGGTGCAGCACCGGTAGTTGCTAAGATTGCTAAAGATATGGGTATTTTAACAGTAGGTATTGTTACTAAACCATTTAAATTTGAAGCGAAAACACGTATGAACAATGCTTTGACAGGTATTGAAAAGCTCAAAGAAAATGTTGATACTTTAATTGTTATACCAAATGATAAGTTGTTAGAGATTGTTGACAGAAGAACAACTATGCCTGATGCATTTAAGAAGGCCGATGAAGTATTACAGCAGGCTGTACAGGGTATTACAGACCTTATTAATGTTCCTGCCTTGATTAATCTTGATTTTGCCGATGTTAAGACAGTAATGAATAACAAGGGCATTGCACATATTGGTATTGGTAGTGCTAAGGGTGATGATAAGGCTATTGAGGCTGTTAAGAT
>JAZQMK010000055.1:0-14439 GCA_045543455.1 Lachnospiraceae bacterium | reverse complement strand
TAAAAACGGATTATATTCCTCTTTAAAAGCACCTAAACATTGTCCTGTCTTTGTATTATTCAGACCTGTAAGAGCGCATACTTCACCAGCATATACTGTATTTTTTGCAGTGTATTTTGCACCTGAATAAATTCTTATCTGAGTTACCTTTTCATCCATAATGGAATCTCTTACATTTATACAGCCACCTGTTACCTTTACAAATGTAAGTCTGTTTCCCTGTTCATCAGTACTTATTTTATAAACCCTTGCACTAAACTCTTCCTGATATGTCTTTTTCTTTGTATATTTATCAATACCCAATATAAGCTTATCTATATTTTCATTTTTTAATGCTGAGCCGAAAAAGCATGGAAAAATCTTTCTTTCAAAAATAAGTTCCTTAATGTCTTCTTCCAAAACTGTGCCACTTACAAAATATTTCTCCATTGTTGTTTCATCTAAAGATGCTATATTTTCATAAAAGCTTTCTTTAGATTCATCCATAAAATCCACTATTTCCTCTGAAAGCATTTCCTTTATCTGAGCAAAAACCTTATCCTTATCAGCAATTTCCTGGTCCATTTTGTTAACGAAAATAAATGTAGGAATATTATATTTTTCCAAAAGATACCATAAGGTTCTTGTGTGTGAAGCCACACCATCTACTCCACTTATTACAAGTATTGCGTAGTCTAATATCATTAAGCTTCGCTCCATCTCAGGTCCAAAATCCACATGTCCCGGAGTGTCTATAAGAGTAATGGCTGTTTTTTCAGTATTAAAAACAGCCTGCTTTGAAAATATCGTTATTCCTCTTTCTTTTTCTATATGATGTGTATCTAAAAACGCGTCCTGATTATCAACTCGTCCTAATTTTCTTAAATTACCACTTTGATACAAAAGGCTCTCCGAAAGCGTTGTCTTACCGGAATCAACATGTGCTACAATTCCCAAAACACACTGTTTCATTTACGCTACCTCCCTTTATCAGTTAAGTATATTTCTCATAGAAATTATTATCTTTCTTACAGGCTTTAGAGTAAATAACACTAAAGTCAGCACTGCCTCCACTCCTATATATGCACCATTATACAACAGGGAATATACAAAAGGATTCATGTTATCAGGTACATACTGTGCAAAAAATATCATTCCGGAAGCTATAGAAAATGCCAGTCTTGCCACTACCGACAATATATAGCCTTTGAAAAGTCCTCCAGATACATCTTTAAACATACCTGATAAACCTAATGCCCCAAATGCAAATATATAATCAAAAAGCATTTGAGGTATAGATACAATATAAGGGTCTAATATAAGCTGTAAAAGCCCAAAAGAAACTCCTGCCATAATACCCCACTTTATATTACAGCAATATCCCACTATGCAGATAAACATCATACTAAAAAGCGTTACACTGCCACCCATAGGCATATCTATTATCTTTATCATAGATGCCACAAATGCAAGCGCTACAGATACAGCCGCAAATGTAAGATGTATTACTTTAGTCGGATTTTTCATATGTTTAGCTCCTTACTTTAATAAAATTAAGTCTAAGTGCATTGCTTATAACACAAAAGCTTGAAAGACTCATGGCCGCTGCACCAAACACTGGACTTAATTCCCAACCTGTAAATGGTACAAATACACCTGCTGCCAACGGAATACCAATAATGTTGTATATAAATGCCCAAAACAAATTCTGATAAATATTTCTCTTTACCTTCTTGCTAATTTTAATTGCCGCAACCGCATCCATTAAGCTGTTCTTCATAAGAACTACATCAGCTGCATCAATTGCAACATCTGTTCCGGCACCAATTGCAATACCTGTATCTGCTTTAGTTAAGGCTATGGCATCATTTATACCATCTCCTACCATAGCTACCTTTCCTTCATTTTTAAGCTTATCTATCTCATCAGCCTTTTGCGTTGGCATAACCTCAGAAATAACTTTATCAAGTTCAAGCTCCTTTGCTATGGCGTTAGCAGTTCTTTCATTATCTCCGGTTATCATAACCACCTTTATTCCTGCATTTTTTAATTGGCTGATGGCTAATTTACTATCTTCCTTTATACGGTCTGCAACTGCAATAACACCTACAAATTCACTATCCTTTGCAAAATATAGTGGTGTTTTTCCCTGCAATGCCAATTCATCTGCCATATTTTTAATCTTATCATCAATTTTTATAAATTTAGAAATATACGTCAGATTGCCACCATATATATGGCTGTCATTATATCTCGCCTCTAAGCCGTTACCTGGCAGTGCTCTAAAATCAGTAACCTCTACAAGTTCTATATTATCTTCCCTTGCTTTTTTATTTATAGCTTTAGCCAGTGGATGTTCACTTTTATTTTCAAGTGCATACGCCAACTTTAATGTATCTTCACCGATTATATCGGTAACTGTTGGTTCTCCATTGGTAATTGTACCTGTTTTATCCAAAGCAACTATATTTACCTGACCACTTAGTTCAAGGGCTGCTGCCGTTTTAAAGAGAATTCCATTTCTTGCAGCAACTCCATTTCCAACCATTATAGCTACCGGTGTAGCAAGGCCTAATGAACACGGACAGCTTATTACTAACACGCAAATACCTCTTATAAGACCATGTCCAAAATCTTTGGTTACTAAAGTCCATACCACTGCAGTCAGTAACGAAATTCCAATTACTGTAGGTACAAATATTGCTGAAACCTTATCTGCAATCTTTGCTATTGGTGCTTTTGTAGAACTTGCATCGCTTACAGATTTTATTATTTTTGACAGTGCAGTATCCATTCCCAAGCTTTTAACCTTACATTTTATAAATCCTGCACTATTGATTGTTCCTGCATAGACTTCACTGCCTGTTTCTTTGTCTACTGGAATACTTTCTCCTGTAAGTCCGGATTCATCTACGGCACTGTTACCTTCAATTACAATGCCATCTGCCGGTATACTTTCTCCAGGTCGCACCACAAATATGTCATCTAAATGCATATTTTCAACCAATATATTTTCTTCAATTCCGTCACGAATAACATTTGCCCTAGATGGTGCCAGCTTTAATAAAGACTTTAATGCATTTGTTGTCTTGCCCTTAGAAATTGCCTCTAATAATTTTCCTACAGTTATAAGGGTTAATATCATGGCAGCCGATTCAAAATAAAAGCTGTTCATATATGCGTGCATATCCTTTGCAGCAAGCATATTTACAAAGGATATTGTACTATATATAAAAGATGCAGCTGAACCTAAAGCTACCAAAGTATCCATATTAGGTGCCCTCTTTATTATTCCCTTAACTCCTGAAATAAAAAATTCACGATTAATACACATTACTGCAAGAGTTAAAATAATTTCAGCAATTAAATAAGCCACAAATGTGTTGTAATCGTCTGTCTGCATTGCAAAATACATTCCGATTAACATCAATGGCAACAAAAGTAAGACTGATGCTATCAGCCTTATTTTCAGCTTTTTAATGATTTCTTTTTCTTCTTCACCAATCTGCTTTTTTACACTTATACCAAAGCCCGCTTCTTTTACGGCATTAAATATAGCATTTTCATCTCCGCTACCTTCTACAATCATTGTAGAGGTAAGTAAAGATACTGATACCATATTAACGCCGTCAAGCTTTGAAACTACTTTTTCTACTCTTGCGCTGCATGCAGCACAATGCATACCAGTAACTGTGTATTCTTTCATTATTATTCTCCACTGTTTTCAAATATTATATCTAATATTTCATATACTTTATTAATATCTATTGGTTTAGCTATGTGATAATTCATTCCTGCTTTCATACATTTTTCCACGTCATCGTTAAATGCATTCGCTGTAATCGCTATTACCGGTATGGTTTTAGCATCTTCTCTGTTTAAATTACGCATCGCAATTGTAGCCTCATAACCATTCATTACCGGCATAGAAATATCCATAAATACTGCCGAATAATAGCCTGCCTCTGATGCTTCAAATATATCTACGCCTTCTTTACCGTTAACGGCACAATCAATCTGAATACCTTTCTTTTCAAGAAGAGTTTTCATAATCTGACGGTTAAGAGGATGATCTTCAAATAAAAGTATTCTCTTATCCTTTAATTTTTGTATATCACCACTTGTTACCGTACCGTTAGTTTTTTCCACCGGTGACGCATTTTTTCTAACTAAAGTTATTGTAAACTGTGTACCTTTTCCTATCTCACTGTCTACCGTTATCTTGTTCCCCGATAAATCAATAAGATTTTTTACTATGGCAAGACCTAAGCCTGTACCACTTTCAGGATTATGATACTTATTATGTTCCTGTGCAAATGGGTCAAACATCGTTCTCATAAATTCCGGACTCATACCACAACCTTCATCTTTAATTGTAATTACTCTTGTAGTACATTCCTCATCAACCTTAATGTCATTAATAGTCCATGTAATACAAGTGCCTTCATCTGAAAACTTAATGGCATTATTAAGAAGGTTTGCATATATCTGACGGCTTCTTAATGTATCCATCATTACCCACTTTGTCTTAATGCCTGAAAAATCTGTCTTTAATTTTATATTCTTTTTCTTTGCTACTTCTGAAAAAAGTACTGCTATATCATTATGAAAGGCAACACAGTCAGCTGCTTCATAATTTAACTCTAACTTTCCACTTTCAATCTTTGACATATCTAAAATATCATTTATTATACCAAGAAGATACTGGCTTGAAGTATCTATTTTCTCAAGATTGTCCTTTACCTCAGCTGTAAGATTTTCTGATTCTTTTGCAATTTGCGTAAATCCTATAATAGCATTAAGTGGAGTTCTTATATCATGACTCATTCTTGAAAGGAAGTCTGATTTAGCCCTTGTCGCTAACTTTGCCTTTTCTAATTCCTGACGTAATTGTTCCTTTTTAAATGCTGTGATAGCTAAAGTAATAACAAACACACCCATACCTAAGGTTACAAGTATGACTGTTATTTTATTTTCCTTAACAAGCTGCGAAAAACTTTTTTCAACTTCGATATTGGATGAATTACTTAAAACTATGTCATGTATTCTTTCTTCATCAATTTGAGCTAAAGTTTTATTAACAATAGAAATTAAAATCGGACTTTTACTCTTAGGCACGCACATTTTAAATTCAACATCATTTTGTGCCACTTCCATATCAAGCATTGAAAAATCCGAATTTTTCAAATAATATCTTGCTATATATCCGCAACAGTATGCTGCATCAGCATTGCCACTTATAACAGTCTCCATACATTCCCGATTAGAGTTATAATAATGTATTTTATCTATATTTAGCTCTTTCTTTACACATTCCTCACCCTTTAAATCCTCGTGAAGAAGTGCTACTGACCTTATATCTGAAACACTCTTATTTTTCTTTTTTATTATGTAGTTATTACTTTCCAGATAGGCATCACTGTAATAAACCTCATCATAAAAGTTTTTAACACTGTCTACATTGGAAAAAATGTCAATCTGGTCTCTATTTTGCTCACTAAAATTATGTGTAATCTTTAATTCAAACCCTGCGATCTTGGCTATATCCCTTATTACATCAACTTCAATTCCCTGATATACATTATTATTGTGTAATGATAAATATCCCTTGTCAGGATTAACATATGCCATTAACACAGGATTCTCCTTAATATATTCTAACTCCTCTTTTGTATAAATGTTTTCCCTGTTGATATTTGCCCCCATACATTCAATGGGTATTAGCAAAATCAGAATAATACTGAGTATTATTGCACTTGTTTTTTTCATATTATCTCCCTTTCATTTATGATTTTTTACTACTAAATAATATTATAAAAAGCCTTATTTTGTCAACTAAATTTGCATTTTGTATAGTTTTGTATTATAATACCATTTATTAATTTATACATATTAAAGGGAGTAATTTATGAGTATTTCGAATTTTTTAGAAAATGAACAGGAAAATGAACAACCTGTATCCCAATCAAAGCATATTAAACACCGTATGGAATTTGCCCTTATACTTATTATTGTAGGAATTGTATGGCTTATCAGTTCCATTCATTCTGTTGCAGCTTATGAACAGACTATTGCTTATGTAAACGATATCAAATACTCACTTAGCAATGAAAAAACAGTATATATTACGTATACAGCCAACAACACCGTTTACAATAACGTTGAATTACAATGGTTGTTTAAAGGTCGTTTAGATAAATATTCAGAAGTAAAAATATATTATAATACTAAGGATCCACTAGATTACAAGGTTGCAGAATACATATTTGTATTTCCCATACTGTTTATAGCAGCAGGAATAGTATTAATGCTTATTATGCTGATTTATCAGGAAGAAGTTAACAGAAAAACAAAAATTGTATCTAAGGTGGCAACCTTTTATATGGACGATATGGCTTTATTAATGGCCGCTCCTTCCGTAAAGGCTGAAGTAATTGACTTTGAATGTGATTACAGCACAGTTTTAAACAATACAAGTCCTTATATACTTGACTGTGCATATTTTGATCCTGATACAGCCACATCCTTATTATTTAAAAGCGACCCCGTTTGGTTTGACCCAAACGAAGTCGATATTATTGGCGAATATGCCGATGTTTATATTAATCCTAATGATAAAACTAATTATTATGTAGATGCTGAAGGTCTTTATAACAGACTAATCTACGAATCTTCTCCGGATAATCTTTTACCAATGTAGTTATAAATAAGGCTTATGCCAAAGCAGAGGATACCCGATATAAAGAAGCTTAATGCATTTCCTAGGGTATTCTCGTAATTTATATCTATCATTACAAGTTTAAAAATGCCTATCATTGCCAGAGTAAGTCCATATATACGTAGTGCTTTATATTTAAATCTAAAGCCCGTAACTATGCTTGCTATGGCAAAAATTATGCATGCAATACTGATAACATAATCCACACTGTCAAAGGATGCTAAAATAACCAGCATAAGTACTGTTAATTTAAAGCCAACATACATTCCCGCAAACATCTTCTGTCCGTCAAGATAGTTCTTAGAATTAAACATAAACACCAGAATTGTTACCATTATCACAAGCAGGTGCATACTTGTACATTCCACTATTAAGCCTATTCCAAAAAACATGGTTACGAAATTTACCACATTGTACACTTCTTTATTTTCATAATTCTTCTTTGCCCATATATACATTCCTAGGTTAAATAACACGACTATGGTGTATATTATAACAGACCTATCATCAACTAGAGCAACTATCTCTTCCAATGCATTTTCAAAAGCCGTAACAAAGAAAAATACACTTACGATATGTAAAAAGCCTTTATATACACTACCTTCTTTATTATAGAAGTATATAACATATAAAACTAAAACGGCTAAAAGGCTTAAGAATAAATGTGGCCACGCCTCCATTGAATTAAATAAATATATAAAAGTTGCTATCACAGAAAAATATTTACATACATCATTTTTCCATATCGCCGCAATTGCTGCTAATGGCAATATAAACAATACAACGAAGCCATAATCATAATATTCTGCTTCTATTGCAAGACCTATAAATGCTGTTAGTGCCAATATGGATTGAGCAAAATATTTTCCTGCATTATCATTCTTCTTCTTAAATTCTAACAGTACTAAAAATGTCATGGCAACAATAGCTGTAACCATCTTAGTTACTTCATCTTCAAATATCTGTGCAATGTTAAGTATCAACAAAAGCACCCAAAATGTTGTATTTACGCCATAGGACATAATTGCATTTTCCCATTTGCAGGTCCAAATAACGATTATGTATGCCACTATCAATGAAATAATTATGTAAAATACAAAGGTGACGCCATCTTCAAAAATATCAAATGCACCTATTGTAAGCAATAATATATTTAACATACCAAATATATCATTTAATACATTTTTTTCAACATTTCTGCTGTAATGTGTCACATACATTGTCAGTGCTGATACAAAGAAAAACAATATGAGCATAATAAATTTAACTTCATCATTCTGGTTTGAACATAGGATTGTTCCAAACATAATCGATATAAAAATACCAATGTGTCCGATAACCTGAAACACAACGCTCTTTGTCTTCGACAGGTAGCACACAAAAAATACCCATATGGCAATACATATAAAAAGCACCCAATCATTTATGTAACCAAAATATATATCAGTTAAAAATAAACTTATAAGCAATGACCCTGTACCACAGGCTCCTAAAGATATAAAAAATGGACTATTTACATTTTTCTTAAGCTTTATCATTGCTACGGTAATCATAATGCCGCTTATCAAATAGCAAGCTAACATCTTAAATACATCTGTCATATATGGCAATACCAATGTTGCAAACAGTATTAAACTTATAAATATAAGACCTGATGCAAATATACCCATTAATGATGAACCAATTGCATTTTCCATTGTATTTTTCTTTTTAGCTACAGGCTTTGAAACATACGCAGGCTGCTGTACCGGCTGTGGCACTGGTTGTGACACTGGTTGTGGTGCAGGCTGTGGTATTGGCTGTGGTATTGGTTGCTGTATTGGCTGCTGTACTGGTTGTGGCGTAGCTTGCTTAGCATTTATGCCATTTGTCAGCATCTCGTACTGTCGATTAATATGAAGCATTTCTGTCTTCAAAAAGTTAAGCTTATCTTTTACAATTGCACTGTCTGATGTATTAGAAGCTGCTGTAATTTCGTTAAGCTCTGTTCTAAGAGAAATTAGCTTCTTCTCAAATTCCAATATTTTTTCTTCCATCTTCTACCTCCATTTCTAAATTAGTATAGCACTATTCTATTTATTTGTAAACTTTCGTATTTTTTATGTATTTTTCTTATTAAACTTGAAAAATTGTTTGTTATATTGTATAATATTCCCATATTTAGCGAATACGGAGGAAAGAAGTATGAGATTAGTAACACGTTCAGATTTTGATGGCCTTGCTTGCGGTGCATTGCTAAAAGAGGCTGGTATTATAGATACATGGAAGTTTGCCCACCCAAAGGATTTACAGGATGGTCTTGTTGAAATTGATGAAAATGACTGCCTTGCTAATGTACCTTATGTTCCTGGCTGTGGTCTTTGGTTTGACCACCATTCAAGTGAACATGAGCGCAACGAACTAGCAGGTAAATACAAAGGAGAAAGTCGTATCACTCCTTCTTGTGCAAGAATTATTTATGAATATTATGGTGGAAAGGAACGCTTCCCACAATTTGACGATATGATGGAAGCTGTAGATAAGGTGGACTCAGGTAACCTTACTATTGATGAAGTACTTAATCCTTCAGGTTGGATTTTAATAGGCTTCCTTATGGATCCTAGAACAGGTCTTGGTCGTTGGAGACAATTCACTATCTCTAATTATCAATTAATGGAAGTTCTTATGGATGCATGTCGTACAATGACAACAGATGAGATACTTAACTTAAGTGATGTTAAGGAAAGAATTGAAGTTTATTACGAGCAGACAGAAAAGTTTAAAGAAATGGTTACAAAATATACACGTATCGAAGGTAATGTTATCATATCCGATCTTCGTGGTGTTGACCCTATATATACAGGTAACAGATTTATGATTTACAGTATGTATCCTGAGCAGAATATTTCTGCTTGGATAGTTAGTGGTCGTGGTGGACAAGGCTGTTCAGCTGCTGTTGGTTACAGCATACTTAACAGAACTTCTAACATTGATGTAGGTAAGCTTATGCTTAAGTACAACGGTGGTGGACATAAGGCTGTTGGTACATGCCAGTTCTCTAACGACAATATGGAAACTGAGCTCCCTAAGATGCTTAAGGAACTCTGTGAAATGGCTAATGCATAAATTTTATTTTTCTTTGTTTTAACCTCTTTCTAAAAATACAGGGCATAGTTTTAAAACTATCCCTGTATTTTAGTTTGTATATATTTAACTACTCCGTCTTCTTCATTGTTTTTTATTATGCCTGTAGCAATTTCTTTCAATTCTTCTACTGCATTTTCTACTGCATAGCCCTCGTCCGCAACCTCAAACATAGATATATCATTTAATCCATCGCCAAATACTACCAACCTTTGACAGCCTAACATATTCTTCAGCTTAATTATGGCATTTGCTTTTGTTGCCTTAAACGGCATAATTTCAAGCCAATATTCATCACTGTAAAGTTCCTGATAAAAGGTTACATAAAAGGCTTTTGTTGCCTCTAAGCGTTCATATAACGGCTTTAACTCCTCGTATTCTCCTATACAGGTAAAATGAAATACATCGCCTTTATAAAGCTCTTTTTCCTCATCAACCATTCTCATTCTTTCATCATTTGTACGCTTTTTTAAATAATTTTCCTTGCCCGCATTACGAAATGCAGGATTATAAGAAATTCTTTCCCGTCCGTCAATATATGCACTTACCATCGGACTGATGTTTAAATTTCTAAGAATTGCTATAATATCTGCTATCTCATTTTTTGTAAAATCCACTCTGTCAATTATATCCTTTGTTACCGGGTCAACTATAAATGTGCCATTGTAGGTTATTACAGGCAACCTGACATTTAATCCTTCTGCTACCTGGGACGCTGAATTAATTGAGCGTGCCGTTGCGTATGTAAACATTACACCATTTTCTATAAGCGCATTTAAATTATTTTTTGTATAATCCGACAGCGTAGTCTGCCTGTTTAGAAGCGTTCCATCTAAATCTGTTATATATAAGGTTTTTATGTTATTTAAATATTGGTCAGACTCTTGTCTTGTAGTAAATCTTACTATCTTTTTTTCAGGATATTTGCTTAGTTTCTCTTCTATTCGAATTAATGATTTTTCTTTAAATTCTTTTACATATTCTAAGAATTCTAAATCTAACTCTTCCTCTATCCACGGCAAATCCTCTCTATCCGTACCAATTCTTGACTTTATACCATCTATACAAATTTCTGTTGAACAATCAAATAAAATCACTTCATCAGCCGCGCTGATTCTTTGTTCCATGGTAGAAATATAATTGCCATCTATAATCCAATTATCTGTCTGTATTATAGATTCAACTTTAGCCTGTAACTCTTCTCTGGTCAAATGTGTTTTATCCTCGTTCCAGTAAATATTATCTAAATGATATAAAGGAATATTATATTTTTTACTTAATTGTCTTGAAAAATAGCTCTTTCCGGCTCCCGGTGAGCCAATAACAATTATCTTCATTCCTCTTTCTCCTTCTTTAATTCAAACCAAAATTCGGTTCTACCATCTTTACTGTTGCAGCCATATTTTGCATTGTGCAGGATGAATATATTTTTTGTAATTGCAAGGCCTAAGCCATCACTACCAAATCTATTATAATCATTCTTATCACCTTTATAAAATTCATTCCAAACTTTATTTATATTTTCTTCTTCTATCAAGGCCCCATCATTTGCAATTAGGAATTTTATTTTCCTTGAGTTTGTACTAAGCTTAATCTCTATATTTTTATTGGAATATTTAACTGCATTTGAAACAAGATTAACTATTGCAGTTCTAATCATCTCTAAATCAGCTTGAGCTAAGTATTCTTCTTTACCATCAGTTTCAATATCTACATTCACCTGCATTCTCTTTAACACACTATTAGTTAAGGAATACAAATCCACACTTTCTAAATTAAGCGTTTTCGCCTTAGCCTCAAGCCTTGATAATTCAAGAAAATCGCCTACTAATTTGGTCATATGGTCTGTTTCTTTTATAAGATTTTCTCTATATTTTTCTTTTTCTTCGCCATCAAGCTGATCCCAATTTTCAAGACTTCCTTTTATAATTGCCACCGGCGTCTTTAATTCGTGAGCTATGCCTGATGTAAGGTGGCGACGGTTGAGTTCGTAAATTGCGTGTTCTTTTTCTAAATTATTTATTATGTAATACAAATAGGTCAAAACTACAACACTCAAAGCCATTATTATCATATATACATTCATAAGTTCTTCAATAGCCCTATTAATTGGCTGAAATACATATACCTCTGGAATTACGTATTTATTTCCTATATATTGATAATAGGTTATTGAACTAGTAAACAAGTTATAATCTTTAACAAATGCTTCTGTTTTTTTACCCTTTGTTAGAACTTCATTATATGCTTTCTCACATATTTCTTTTGCTTTCAAATCAAGTTTATTACCAGCCTGTCTGTCAAATGCAATTCTTTTCATATACTCTGTAGAAAATGGTATAAATTTTATATTATAATCCGCATCTTTTGAATTATATACATTTGTTCCAGCCCATTCTTCAAATCTAACACAATCTTTTTCCCAATACCTTTTAATTGAAAACTTACTATATTTACTAGTACCAGTACTATCTGCAATAGTTATATTTTCTGGATAAATATATACATCATCACAAGTTCCTTCTATCTGAAGCTGGGAAAGAGAGCCCAATCCTGTAACTATATTTACTCCGTAATCCGAAAATGCATCTCCTAATAACAGTATTCTTGTATCATCCTTATCAAGAATTTCGTTACCTTTAACTATTATAATAAACATTTGATGTTCTGCCAAAGTATTACCGGCTCTATCTTTTAACATACTGTAATATCCGGTATTATACCTTCCACTATCTTTATGTGAATAGCCCTCATATACTTTCCTTATTAGTTTTGACTCATCATCAACATATTCTTTTAAATTCTCATTTAGTCCTAATTGACAAAAGCTCATATATTCATCTTGAATTTCTTTAGCTTTAATATAAGTCACTACAACAATACCTATTACCATAATTGCTATTATTGTACTTAATACCTTAATCTTCAACTTTAAATACTGTTTTTTCATACTATTCCCACATATATCCTTTCTTTATAACAGTTGTTATGTGGTGTTTAGAATCCCCAAGTGCTGCTCTTAGTTTTTTAATATGTGTATCTACGGCTCTGTCGTAGCCTTCGTATTCAAGGCCCCACACCGCATTAAGTATCTGGTCTCTTGTAAGTACTTGATTTTTATTTTCTATAAAATAGATTAGCAAATCATATTCCTTAGGGGCAAGAGATACCTCTTTACCCTCAAGGCTTACCCTTCTTCTTGCTGGCTCAATAATAATATTATCAAGCTTTATAATTCCATTTTTAACCATTAGACCATGATAGCGATTGATAAGGGCATTTATCTTAGCCTTTAAAATCGGCATAGTAACTGGCTTTGTAAGATATTCGTCTGCGCCAACCTCATATCCGCCAACTATATCTTGTTCTTTATCGAGGGCGGTAAGAAAAATAACCGGCACATCATATTTTGTACGTATGTATTTGCACACTTCTATCCCACTTTTTCCAGGCATCATAATGTCCAAAATTATGATATCATAAATATTTTTCTCGACCATTGCTATAGCGTCATCGCCATTGCTTGCCATATCAACTGCAAATCCATTGTTACTTAGGTATTTACTCACAATGTCTCTAAGACTTCTCTCATCTTCAACTAGCAACACTTTGTATTCCATCCACTCACTCCTTACAGCTTAAGTATATATATTTGATGTGTATTCTTTATGTCGTTTTACAATAATTTGAATCTATTTTTTTCAAACACCAACAGCCCCTCGTCCCTCATTTTACACAGTTCATTGGACATAGCACTTCTATCAACAAATAAAAAATCTGCTAACTGCTGCCGATTAAAGTTTATCTCAAAGCTTGCGCTGTTATTGCGCCTTGCTTCATCTGAAAGGTAGGACAATAGTTTTTCTCTTGTAGAACGTCTTGATAAATGTCCTATTCGCTGCACCAATGCCCTATTTTTCATAGAGATGGCATAAAACAAATTTTTAATAAGCATTGTATGAAATCTGCAGGCTGATGAACAGACTGTCAGTATTTTATTTACATTTAAAAATATAACAGTAACATCTGTAGTTGCAACTACATCATTTGCGATAGCATCACTATCTTTTACTGCATACGCTTCGCCAAACATATCTCCTACATTTAATACATTAATTATGCTACAATTGCCCCAATAATCATCACTTTGAATGCAGAGCTTGCCTTCTAATAAAATACTTATATTTTCGATTTGCTCACCTTGTCTATAAATATATTCGCCTTTTTTGTAGGTGCGAATCTTTGCTTGTAGACAGCTAAGCATCGCTTCTATTTCTTCATCTACTATGCCAGCAAACAAACTGGTATTTCTTAAGATTGGTATATATTGTTTCATTATTCTTCACACCTTTTTGCTATTTCGTTGTAAAAACAACAGTTTTATTTTATTAATCGTAATATAATTAGCGAGTAAAGTCAACATATAACTTGCTTGCGCAAGTCATTTATGCTCAGAAATGGAGGACATATGACTTTGTCGCTTTGATATGCCGACAAAGTCATTTAGATATTTGCTTCGCAAATTTATTCATCCGACACGAGAAATCCTCCGGACTTTCTCGTGCGGTTCTTCGCAAATAACTTGCACTAGCAAGTTATTTATGCTCAGAAATGGAGGA
>JAZQMK010000054.1:0-32859 GCA_045543455.1 Lachnospiraceae bacterium | reverse complement strand
AACTAAGGAAAAATGGGGACTTGAGGTATATCTAGAACCGGGAGAAGCCATTGCACTTAATAGCGGATATCTTATCACTAAGGTAGAAGATATTGTTGAAAATGGAGATGTTAACATAGCCATTCTTGATGCCAGCGCTGCCTGTCATATGCCGGATGTAATTGAAATGCCATATATGCCGGCGATTTATGGCGCAGATGATAAGGCCGAGTATATTTATCGCCTTGCCGGGCCAACCTGCCTTGCAGGAGATGTAATTGGAGATTATGGATTTAATAATAAATTGAGTATTGATGATATATTAGTATTTGGTGATATGGCGATTTATTCAATGTGTAAAAATAATACCTTTAACGGAATGCCACTGCCTGGAATCTGGAAAAGAACAACTGATGGAAAGCTTATTAAACTTAGGGAGTTTTCCTATGAGGATTTTAAGATGAGGCTTGGGACGGTACTGTAGAATATTATAGATATAATAAAAAATTTAAAAAATAGGAATAATTTAACTACATTTAACATATAATTCTGTTGTATAAATCAATAGAATTATTCCTCGGTAGCTCAAAGGTAGAGCGCTCGACTGTTAATCGAGAAGTTGTAGGTTCGAATCCTACCCGGGGAGTTATTTATATTGGTAAAAATATCTATTGACAAAATTATAAATTTTGTATAATATAATTTTCAGAGACTCGGTTTTTGTGGAAAGTCTGTCAGGGAGAATGCGTCGTGGACTGAAAGCGCATTTCAGATGAGTAGTAAGCTTGGGAACGCTCTGATTTGAATTTAGTTTAATATTTAAAAGAGGATACATTTTGTATCAATGCGGGTGGCACCGCGGGTTAATGTTTAGTTTACTCGTCCCGGGAATATAATGATTTATATTCTCAGGGGCTTTTTTATTTTATCATAGGAGGTTTTATTATGTATAGAACACAATACTGTAATGATATTTGCGATAAGCATATTGGAAGTACAGTTCAACTTGCCGGTTGGGTAGATGTTGTTAGAGATCATGGTGGAGTTATCTTCATTGATTTGCGTGACTATACCGGTGTAACACAGGTCGTAGTTCATGATGAGGAATTGCTTAAGAACGTTAACCGCGAGACAGTTATTTCTGTTAGCGGTAAGGTTGAAAAGCGTGCACCAGAGACAGTTAATGAGAAAATTGACACAGGTTACGTGGAGTTAGTTGCAGACTCTTTACAGATTCTTGGAAAGAGCCGTAATATGTTACCATTTGAGGTACGTTCATCACATTTAAGCAAGGATGAGCTTCGTTTAAAATATCGTTATCTTGATCTTCGTAATCCAAAGAATCACAAGAAGCTTGTAATGAGAAGTAAGATTATTCGTCATTTACGTAATAAGATGGAAGATAAGGGATTCCTTGATATGCAGACACCTATTCTTACTGCTTCTTCACCAGAAGGTGCAAGAGACTTTTTAGTACCAAGCCGTAAGCATCCAGGTAAGTTCTATGCATTACCACAGGCTCCACAGCAGTTTAAGCAGCTTTTAATGGTATCAGGATTTGACAGATATTTCCAGGTTGCACCTTGTTTTAGAGATGAGGATGCCAGAGCAGACCGTTCACCAGGTGAATTTTATCAGCTTGACTTTGAAATGGCATTTGCAACACAGGAAGAAGTTCTTGAGGTGTGTGAAGATGTTATTTATGATACATTTAAGACATTTTCAGATAAGAAGATTACTGATAAACCTTTCCGTCGTATAACATATGCGGAGTCTATGATGAAATATGGTTCTGACAAGCCGGACCTTCGTAATCCGCTTATTATTTGTGATTTGACAGAATTCTTTGCAACAGTTGAATTCCCTGCGTTTAAGGGAAAACCGGTACGTGGTATTGTGGCTAACTGTGCAGGCAAATCAAAGAAATTCTTTGAAGATTCATTGAAGTTTGCTACTTCACCAGAAGTAGGACTTGGAGGACTTGGATATATCACTTTAAAGGAAGGCGTGTTTGCAGGTCCTATTGCTAAGTTCTTATCTGACGAAAAAAAGGCAGAGATTGTTGAATTAACAGGTGTTAAGGAAGGCGAAACTTTATTCTTTATCTGTGACGATAAGAAAAATGATACTGAAAAGAAGGCAGGACATATTCGTTCTTGGCTTGCTGCAAAGGATCAGCTTGACTTAATTGATGATAATAGATTTGAATTCTGTTTCATTGTTGATTTCCCAATGTACGAAATCGACGAAGAAACAGGTGATACAATATTTACACATAACCCATTCTCTATGCCACAGGGCGGAATGGAAGCTTTACTAGGAGACGACCCTACTAAGGTTTTAGCTTATCAGTATGATTTAGTATGTAATGGTATTGAGTTAGCTTCAGGTGCGGTTCGTAACCATGATATTGACATTATGAAGAAAGCATTTGAAATCGCAGGATATTCAGAAGACGAATTAAAGTCAAGATTTAATGCTCTTTATACTGCATTCCAATATGGTGCACCACCACATGCAGGTATGGCACCTGGTATTGACCGTATGGTAATGCTTCTTACAGATGAAGAAAAGATTTTAGAAGTTATTGCATTCCCATTAAACGGTAATGCTCAAGACCTTTTACTTGGTGCGCCAAGTGAGGTTACTAACCAGCAGTTAGAGGATGTTCACCTTCTTGGTAATACTAATGCACTTGCTTCACGTCAGGCACCAATGGGAACAAGTAAGGGTCGCAGTGAAAAACGTTCTACCTTCTCTAACTCACAGCAGTTAAATCAGTTATCTTTAACTGAAGCAGAAGAAAATGATATGCAAAACATTTTCAATATGATGAAGGTTGATGAAGAAGCACTTAAGAATATTGATACAAAAGATGTTGAAGAGATGATATATGTTATGCCTATGACTAACGTTCTTCGTGAAGATGTAAGAAAGCAGCCATTTACAAGGGAAAGTCTCCTTGAAGGCGCTCCTGAACGTAATGAAGACAGTTGGCAGGTACCAAGACTTGTAAAGTAATGGAGGATTAATATGAAAGAATATACAGTTCAATTATCTGATAAGGGAACCGTAGCAGTTGATGATACGATTCTCGTTAAGGATGCTGTGGCCAGTGCAGGATCACACATCTTAGAAGGTTTTAAACCGTTATTTAGTGCAGAAGCAGTTACACGTCTTGAAGATAAAGGTTATGCTGTTGCAGGTAAGACACAGGTAGGCGAATTCGGCCTTGACCTTGTAGGTGAATTTTCTTACTATGGCAAGCAGGAAGACGAACTAAAGGGTGCAGCTGCAAGCCTTATTGCTAAGGGTGAAGTAAAGGCGGCTCTTGGTGTTGATATGAATGGTTCGCCAAGACGTGCTGCAGCTTTATCAGGTGTGTGCTTCTTAAAGCCAACCTATGGTACAGTTTCACGTTATGGTATTATTTCCTGTGCATCATCAGGTGAACAGATGGGTGTTTATGCAGGCAATGCAGATGGCGTAAAAGAGATTATGGAAGTAATCGCAGGCCATGATGAAAAGGACGGAACAAGCCTTAAGACAGAAACTTATGAATATAATACAGATATGGAAGTTGCTGGCAAGAAAGTTTGTATAGTTAAGGAACTTCTTGCAAAAGCAGATGAAGATGTTCGTAAAAATGTTGAAGCATTCGCAGAAAAGCTTCGTGCAAATGGTGTAGTTGTTGATGAGATTTCATTAGATATTTTTGATGCAGCAAATACAACATGGCAGATTCTTATGACAGCTGAAACATGCAATAACGTTTCTCGTTATGATGGTGTTAAGTATGGACATCGTGCAGCTGAATATAAGAATATTGATGAATTATATGTAAATACAAGAACAGAAGGTTTTAACTTCTTAACTAAGGCAGTAATTCTTTATGGTTCAGATGTTTTATCAAAGAATCGTTATGATGACTGTTATGGCAAATCTTTAAAGGTTCGTAGAGTTGTTGCTGACAAATTTGAAGAATTAATGAAAGAATATGATGCTGTTCTTACACCTGTATGCAGTAAATCAGCATATAAGGCTTATGATATAAGTGAAGCATTTGAAACAGTTTACAAGGAAAGCGTATTTAGCGCAGTTGCAAATCTTATAGGAACTCCTGCTTTAGTAAGCGGTGGCGTTCAGCTTATGGGTAAGCATTTTAGTGAAAGCGTACTTCTTAGTCTTGCTAAAAGTACTGAAAGGGCAGGTGAATAACTATGAAATATGAAATGGTCATTGGTCTAGAAACACACGTAGAACTTAGTACTGAATCAAAGATTTTCTGCTCTTGCGGTGGACATTCTGCAGCTAAGGAACCAAACGATTGCGTATGCCCTGCATGTTCAGGTATGCCGGGTATGTTACCTGTAATGAACAAGAAGGTTGTAGAACTTGCTGTAACAGCAGGTCTTATGCTTAACTGCGATATTAGCAGATATACTACATTTGATAAGAAAAATTATTATTATCCAGACCTTCCTTGTGCATATCAGATTACACAGTTAAATCATCCAATATGTACAAATGGATGTGTAACTTTAAAGACTTCTCAGGGAGAAAGAGATATTCACATTAAACAGATTCATATGGAAGAGGATGCAGGTAAATTAGTTCACGCAGGTAAGGCTTCATATGTTGATTTTAACCGTACTAGCGTACCTCTTATTGAGATTGTTACTCAGCCTGATTTTAGAAGTGCAGAAGAAGTATTGTCATATCTTAATAAGTTAAAGACTATGTTCCGTTCAGCAGGTATTTCTGAATGTGAAGAAGGTGCGATGCGTTGTGACGTTAACATTTCTGTTCGTCCTGAAGGAAGTACAGAATTTGGTGTGCGTACAGAGATTAAAAATATGGCTTCATTTGAAGCAATTGAAAAAGCTATTCAATATGAAGTTCAGCGTCATATTGATGCAATTGAATTTGAAACAGAAGAATTAGTTCAGGAAACAAGACGTTATGATGATGCCACAGGCAAAACATTTGCTATGCGTAACAAGGAAACTGAAGCAGATTATCGTTATTTCCCTGATGCAAATCTTATGCCAATTATCATTGATGATGAATGGTTAGAAGAAATTAAGGCTAAAAAGCCAGTAGCAATTGATGAAAAGGCTGATTACTATAGAGAAGCTGGTATTTCAGATAAAGAAATCGATATGATTATTCATAACCACAATGTTGGTAAGCTTTTAGATGAAGTTGTAGAACTTGGCTGTGATGCTAAGAATGCAGCAGCTTGGATATTAACTGACAGTGTTGGTATTCTTCGTAAGAATGGCAAGCTTTTAGGTGATTTGGAACTTAGCGCAAATGACCTTGCTGCAATTATGAAGATGGTTGACAGTGGTGATATTAACAGAGTAATCGGTAGAAAGATTCTTACAGCTGTAATTGAAGATGGTGTAGATCCAGTTGCATATTGTAAAGAAAATAACTTAGATGCTAAGGTAGATACAGCTACTATCGAAAGTGCAATGGATAAGGTTCTTTTAGAAAATGCACAGGCATTACAGGATTATAAGAATGGTAAGGTTAAGGCTAAGCAGGCGTAATTTGGTGCATGTATGAGAGCATTAAAGAACACAGCAGACCCTGAAATCATCAGAGAACTTCTTGATAAGAAATTAGATAATTAATTATATTGACGGGAGTTTTTAAGACTCCCGTTAAGTATATGTATAAGCTGTTTACATAAGCTTTATAAGGAGAAATGAATGAATAATATACTATTAATACTTGTTGGTGGGACAATATGTACAGCATTAAATGAAGATGGCAACCTTGCTGTAAGCAAAAAAGCCGGACTTATGCTGGTGGATAATTATTTAAAATCTGATTCGCCATATGCTGGGGAAGTTAAGATAAAACCATCTAAAAATTTATATGTTTTAAGTGAAAATATGACCATAAAAAAATGGAATAGGATTATTGATACTTATAGAAAAGAAATTGTAAAAAATGAATATGATGGTGTTATAATTGCTCACGGTACGGATACCTTGGCATATTCTGCGGCAATGTTTTCAATGCTTCTTAGTGGTACCAAGCTTCCTGTATTTTTAGTATCTGCCAATGAAAATCTTGCATCAAAGAGAACTAACGGCAACGACAATTTTGCCTGTGCAGTAGAGTGTATATGCCGTAAAATTAAGCCAAATGTTTACGTGACATACAAAAATCTGTCAGATGAAAAAATGTATATTCATCTTGCCTCAAGACTTAGACAATGTGAAAATTACAGCGAAGATTTTAACAGTGTGGGTCAGCTTGATGTAAGTGGTATGACAGAGGATAATTACAAGAATTACTTTAAACAGTTAGATAAAAGGTTTCCAAAGAGCAAGGTAAAAAATACGGTAGATATATTAGGAGACTGGAAATTAAAGGACTGTGTATTGTATATAAATCCTTATGTAGGACTTAATTACGGAGCATACAGATATAAAGAATTTTCGGCAGTTCTTCATGGTACATTTCATTCGGGAACCGCAAATGCACCTAAAAAGGGAAATGACAGATATACAATTTATTATATGTTAAACCGATGTTTTAAAAATAATGTAGATGTATATATTTCTCCATCAATTAAACGAAGTGGAACATATGAGACAATTGCATATATTGGCGATTATACCGTGGACGAAAAACAGGCAAAATTCATGTATGGTTATACTTATGAGATGGCTTATGCAAAGCTAGTTATTGCTTATTCTTTGTTTGAGGATGAGAAGGAGCGACAGGAATTTATTTATACAGAATACAATCACGAATTAATATATAAGTAAGGAATGATGATATGACAGAAAGATTATATGAACAAAATGCATATTTAAAAAGCTTTGAAGCTGTAGTTGTATCTTGTGAAGCTTTAGAGGATAAGTTTGAACTTGTCTTGGATAAGACAGCATTTTTTCCTGAAGGAGGCGGACAGCCTGCAGATAAAGGTACTATAAATGGAAAAAATGTTTTAGATGTGCAGCAAAAGAACGATGTTATTGTACATTTAGTGGAAGAAAAATTTGAAATAGGAGAAACCGTAAGCTGTGAATTAGACTGGGATGTAAGATATGCCAGAATGCAGGGGCACACAGGAGAACACATATTATCAGGCGTTGTAAATGCCTTATATAAGTATGATAACGTGGGATTTCATATGAGTGAAAAGAGTATGCTGGTAGATTTTAATGGCAGTTTAACAGCTAAGGATATAAAGCTTATAGAACTTAAGGCAAATGAAGCAGTTTATAAAAATGCCGATGTTATAGCATATTTCCCAAGCAACGATGAAATTGAAACACTTGAATACAGAAGTAAGAAGGAAGTAAAAGAAGCTTTAAGAATAGTAAAAATCGGAGAGGACATAGACTGTTGTGCCTGCTGTGCACCACATGTTGATAAGACTGGTGAAGTTGGAATCATTAAAGTGATTGACTTTGCACCATATAAGCAGGGTACACGTTTAGAAATGATGGCAGGAAAATATGCTCTTTTAGATTATATTGAAATTAATGCTAATTTAAAGGATTTAATGAAGCTTACATCTTCTCCAAGAAACGGTGTTGTAGATACAGTTAATGAAAAATACACTGCATACAAGGATTTAAGCTTTGAGTACCAGAAGGTTTCAAGACGTTTGGCATTAAGCGAATTAGACTTAAATAAGCTAAATAATTCAGTTTATGCTATGGCTAAGGATTTAAGCTTTGATGATCTTAGATATTGCGCTAACAGTATTATGGAAAATGAGTATGATATCTGTGTGTTATTTTCAAAAAGTGGCGACAGCGAATATTCATATGTTGTTAGCAGTAAAACTAAAGATGTACGCCCTATTGTAAAGTCTTTAAATGAAACCTTTAATGGCAAGGGTGGCGGAAAAAGTGATTATTCACAAGGAAAGATAAATAGTGGCAGCGAAGAAGATATAATAAAATTTGTTCAGGCAAATATGTAATAAAGAGACGTTTAGATTTTACTCTTGTAAGATTTAAACGTTTTTTGCACTTACGCACATAAAGTGATATAATTAAGAAGTAATGAAAGGGTGAAGCACAATGGTTGAATTTGATATTACGAAGAAAATAGAAAATAAATATTATAACGGTTTGGATATCGAAGGCTTTTCACACATGATGAAGGCACCTGCTTATTGTTATAAATTTTATTGGTTAGAGGCCATTGTACAGCTTATTTCGCAAAATAAGTATGAAGCCACATATGATGAGATTATAGATGAAATGATTGCAAATGCGTGGTATTCAGTGCTTGAA
The DNA here is from genome assembly GCA_045543455.1 of Lachnospiraceae bacterium. GTDB lineage: Bacteria > Bacillota > Clostridia > Lachnospirales > Lachnospiraceae > SIG291. The sequence continues at coordinate 24,604 of JAZQMK010000054.1, read as the reverse complement.
TTTCATATTCATTTAAGTGGAATATGGGGTGATGGCACCATTAAGGATAATTTAGAAAGAGCAGTTTTAACGCTTAAGGAATTAAGCGATTTGCCATCAAATGCATCTAAGGATGAAATCAAAAATGCAATTAAAGAATATGATAATCAGTTACATAGTTTTAAACAGGCTTTGACAGAAAATGTCCCTCATAAAGCTTTGTCAGGATTTGCCAATAAATGGGGCGAAAAGATAAGTCTTGACAGTAGTAAGGGAAGAATGATGGCTTACTACAATCAGTTAAATGAGCATATTTTGCTACCGTATACCTTTGGCAGTGATAGTGGTTTAAAAAGAAAGCTTATATTTAGCACTGCATGGATTCATCTTATACAGGATAATACAGTGAATATATTGGGCTGGATTCAATATGAAAAAGTAAGATGGCTACAAAATAATAATCCGGAAGTACCAGGATTAATTTATAAACTGGAAATGTTAAATGATAAAATGAGAAAGCTGTCCCACGTAAGAAAATTGTGGGATGGTATCTTGGATATGGCAAGTATTATGGATGTATTTACGGATAATATCATTGACAAAAATCAGTATGATGTTGATCATTTTATACCATGGTCTTTCGTGATGAATGATGAGCTGTGGAATTTGATGCCTATGGATTCGGCTTTAAATTCATCTAAGAGTAATTATTTACCGGAATGGGATCCGTTTTTTTCTAAATTTGCAAGAAATCAGTATACAATGTACAAATTCATACACGAAAAAGAAGGCATTAGAAAGCTTTATGAAGATTGCTATAGAGATAATCTTCATTCTATATGGGCAAATCGCGAATTATACATTAAGGGTAATTCAGATACGCAGTTTTTCGGAATATTAGAGAAAAATATGAGACCTTTATATGATTCAGCAAGAAGACAAGGTTATAACGTATGGCGAAAGAATAGTAGAAAAGAGGGGGAAAATGGAATTTAAGTATTTAGAAGAAGAATGTGTGGAAGAAAAACCACCGTTGATAGGAAAAAAGGGAAAAAAGATTATTTTAATCACTGTAGCAATACTTTTGGTAATAGGTATAATAAGACTTTTTGTGATGTTTTTTCCACAAGTAAGGGCGGCATCAAACATTGAAAAACTGGCGGATGGCTTTTATAGTATGGAATATAAAGGTGATTATGGATTTGATAAGTTTATAAGAGAAGGTGGCGTATCAAATGATGATGAGCTATTAGCTTTTATTATGAAAAATCTTTATCACGATATGTATCAGATTGAAATGGACAAAGGAAGCTTTGGCTGTAGTACCCTGTGCGCAAAGATGGAGGATGGAACTAATCTTTTTGGACGTAATTTTGATTACAACAGCAAGAAGGCCATGGTGGTAACTACCAGTCCGAAAAACGGTTATAAATCAATTTCAACCTGTAATATTGAATTTTTAGGAATGGGATATTCATGGGAGCCGGATACATTTTTTTACAAGATGATGGCTGTGGCAGCAGTTTATGCACCGGTTGACGGTATGAATGAAAAGGGTGTATGCGTAGCTGTGTTATCTATTTCCTGTGGCTATGAAACTGACCAAAATACAGACAAGCCGGATATCACAACAACAACGGCAGTCAGACTGATTTTAGACAAGGCTGATAGTGTTGATAAGGCAGTTGAACTTTTAAGTCAGTATGATATGCATTCATCAATAGGAGATCAGTTTAAATTTGCAATTACTGATGCCAGTGGCAAATCAGTTTTAGTTGAATACATAAACAACGAAATGAGTGTAATTGAAGAGGTTGCCGCTTCTAATTTCTTCCAAACTCCAGGACCTTCATATGGTATTGGTTTAAATGGTAAATGCCCACGATATGCAAAGCTTATGGAAGGCTATAACCAGTTTAACAATAAGATGACAGAGGATGAAATGATGAATGTTATGGCAAGCGCCAGTCAGAAATATTTTCATCATAACAACACACAATGGACAGCAGTATTTAACACAAGAGAGTTAACAGCTACATACTGTTATTTTGAAGATTTTGATAAAAAATATTATTTTGACATAAATAAGTAGTGTCAACTTGAATTGTTAGACATTTAATAGTATAATAGAAATAAGGTGTCTGTACCTTATAAATGTACATTAAGGAGGCAGTAATAATGGTTACTTGGAATAATTTAGACAAGCTTACAGCTTATGAAGAGCTTAAGAATGTGGCAAAGGTTGATTTAAAGGAAGCTATGTCAGGAGACAATGGTGCAAAAAGAGTTATTAACTACAATGTTCCTATGGCAGGCGGTTTAAAGTTTAATTACGCAGCAAAGCAGGTGGATGATAAGGTTTTAGAATGCCTTGCAAAGCTTGCAAAGGAAGCACAGTTAATTGAAAAATATGAAGAATTATACAATGGCGCAGTTATTAATACCGGTGAGAAGAGACTTGTTCTTCATCAGCTTACAAGAGGTCAGTTAGGCAATGCCGTAAATGCTGACGGTGTTGATAAGCGTGCATTTTATGTAGAACAGCAGGATAAGATTACTGCATTTGCAAATAAGGTACATAGTGGTGAGATTACTAATGGTGCCGGAGAGAAATTTACAACAGTTGTTCAGATAGGTATAGGTGGCAGTGATTTAGGACCAAGAGCTATGTATATGGCACTTGAGAACTGGGCAAAGGTAAATAATACATTTAAGATGGAAGCTAAGTTTATCAGCAATGTTGACCCTGATGATGCGGCAGCAGTTTTAAATGGTATTGATGTTGAACATTCACTTTTTGTACTAGTATCTAAGTCAGGTACAACACTTGAAACATTGACAAATGAATCTTTTGTTAAGGATGCCCTAAAGAACGCAGGTTTGGATGCTTCTAAGCATATGGTAGCTGTAACAAGTGAAACATCACCACTTGCTAAGAGCGATGATTATTTGGCAGCATTCTTTATGGATGATTATATTGGAGGACGTTTCTCATCAACTTCAGCAGTAGGTGGAGCAGTATTATCACTTGCATTTGGCCCTGAAGTATTTGCAGCATTTTTAGAAGGAGCTGCAGCTGCAGATGTAACAGCTAAGAATGAAGATTTACTTAACAATCCTGCTATGTTAGATGCTTTGATTGGCGTGTATGAAAGAAATGTATTAGGATATCAAAATACTGCAGTATTACCATATTCACAGGCTTTAAGCAGATTCCCTGCACATTTACAGCAGTTGGATATGGAATCAAATGGTAAGTCTGTAAACAGATTTGGCGAAGCAGTTGACTATTCAACAGGACCTGTCATCTTTGGTGAACCAGGAACTAACGGACAGCATTCATTCTACCAGTTATTACATCAGGGAACAGATATTGTACCACTTCAATTTGTCGGCTTTAAGAAGAGTCAAATGGAAAGAGATGTTGTAATTCAGGATAGTACAAGTCAGCAGAAGCTTTGTGCAAATGTTGTAGCTCAGATAGTTGCATTTGCTTGTGGTAAAGATGATGAAGACCGTAATAAGCAGTTTGAAGGCGGACGTCCATCAAGCATTATAGTTGGTGAGCAGTTGACACCACAGGCACTTGGTGCATTGCTTTCACATTTTGAAAATAAGATTATGTTCCAGGGCTTTACATGGAATGTAAACAGCTTTGACCAGGAAGGCGTACAGTTAGGAAAGGTACTTGCTAAGAAGGTACTTGCGCATGAGACTGACGGAGCTTTAAAGGAATATAGTGATTTATTAGATATCTAAATTTGAGCAGGTCGTCTTAAAGGCGACCTGTTTTTGGATTAAGGTAAATGATTTGTCATACACAATTTTGTCTTTTATGATGGGATATGAAAGTTATATAATAGAGTTGCAACTTAAATTTCTTGTAATTACAAAGGTAACTATGTCATCAGTGTTTGCAGAAAATAAACTTTTGATAAATACATTTCCAATAGGCATTGCTATATTAGTTGGTATTGTCTCAACTGTAATAATATTTCTTTTAACAAGTTTAAATTTAAGAAAATTGGTTAAGAAAATGCCGGCAGATTTGATGGTGGAATAATACTAATATTATGTTATAATTAACATAACAAATTTAAAGGCGGTGTATGTAAAATGGAAGATATTAAAGCAATCATAAAAGAATTAGAGGATTTAGAAAAGGAATTACAATTTGAACATTTTAATTCAGAAGATGCCTTAAATATTGGTATGGCGCTAATTGAAGAAGCGAAGAACCGTAATAATAAGATATGCCTGGACATTAGTATAGCAGGCAGAAGATTATTTCATTATTCAAGTGATGGTAATGCAGCAAGCAATGATGTGATGATTGAGAGAAAGAAAAATACTGCGATGTATACCGGACACAGTTCTTTGTGGGCCCATTATATGTTAAAGGATATGGGTATGACCATTGCTGAAAAATGGAATTTAGACCCTTCCCAATATGCACAGGTTGGTGGCGCATTTCCGATAAGATTAAAAAATTGTCCTACTGTCATAGGAACTATTACAGTGTCAGGATTTCCGCATACAACAGACCATGGAATTATAATTGATGTGCTTAGAAAATTAAAAATGTAGGGATAAAGTGAACAAAAATAGCCATAAAGCTTGTGATAAGACTTTATGGCTATAATAATTTATGGGAGTAAGAAAATTAGAAATCAACTTCTGTATCGTAGTAACAACATTTTAATAATTTTTCCATTTCTTCTACACTTGGCTGACGTGGGTTAGAACCTGTACAAGCATCACCTACAGCATTTTTAGCGATTTCTGGAAGTCTCTCTAAGAATACGTCTTCTGGAACGAAACCTTGTTCAGCGAAGTAGCTGTCTGGGCCGTAGTTCTTGATACATTGTGGAATCTTTAAATCGTCATTCATCTTACGTAAGAATTTAATTAATAAAGCAACCTTTTCGTCATCGTTAGAGCCGCCAAGACCGATGAAGTCAGCGATTTCACCATAACGCTTTTTAGCTGTTGCATCCTTTGCGTTAAATGCGATTACCTTTGGTAAATACATAGCATTTGCAGCACCGTGGATGATATGTGCACCGAATTCTTCGAAAGCAGCACCTGTTTTGTGAGCCATTGAGTGAACGATACCAAGTAATGCATTTGAGAATGCCATACCTGCCATACATTGTGCGTTGTGCATAGATGCTCTCTTTGTCATATCGCCGTTGTATGAGTCTACTAAATCATTTTTAACCATCTTAATTGCATGTAATGCTAATGGATCTGTAAAGTCGCAATTTGCTGTAGAAACGTATGCTTCAACTGCATGTGTCATTGCATCCATACCTGTATGTGCAACTAATTTTTGAGGCATTGTTTCTGCTAAATCAGGGTCAACAATTGCGATGTCTGGTGTTATTTCAAAATCTGCTAATGGATACTTAATACCTTTTGTATAGTCTGTAATTACGGAGAAAGCAGTAACTTCTGTAGCTGTACCTGAAGTAGATGGAACTGCTACGAAATGTGCTTTTTTACGAAGTTTAGGCATACCAAATACCTTACACATATCTTCAAAAGTAATCTCTGGATATTCATATTTAACCCACATAGCCTTTGCAGCATCAATTGGGGAACCACCGCCGACTGCTACAATCCAGTCTGGTTCAAATTCTAACATTTTTTGTGCGCCTGCCATAACTGTATCTACTGATGGGTCTGGTTCAATACCTTCAATGAAAGCAACTTCCATACCTGCTTCTTTTAAATAAGATTCAATACGATCTAAGAAACCAAAACGCTTCATAGAACCGCCACCTACACAAACCATTGCTTTCTTTCCTTCTAAAGTTTTTAAAATCTCAATAGATCCTTTTCCATGATATAAGTCTCTTGGTAATGTAAATCTTGCCATTTATAAATCCTCCTAAATTATGTATTTTAATGAGTGTTAAAAAAATAACAATCATTGTTAATAAATTAACACAAATTAAACAAAAAAGCAATAGTATTTTTCATTTTAGAATAAGAACTATAAAAAACAGTAATTTTGTATATGGAGTATTAGTGGAAAGGAGAATGTTAGAAGCAGTATCTTGACGAGAATTAAGTAATTTGTTATAATTATTCAATTAAATGTATATGTAAGGAGATTATTAATATGAAACATAGAAATCCATTATTGGATGAAAATGCAGATGTAAGATTTTTAGCAGTAGGAGAGATTATGCTTCGTCTTACACCTCCAAACTACGAGAAGATTCGTATTACTAATAATTTTGAAGCTAACTATGGCGGTAGTGAAGCTAATATAGCACTTGCTTTAGCTAACCTTGGTATGGATGCTTCATTTTTCTCAGTAGTACCTAATAATAGCCTTGGTAAGAGTGCTATTCGTATGCTTAGAAGTAATGATGTACACTGTACACCGGTTATTCTTAGTACACCAGAAGAGACACCAACACACAGACTTGGAACATATTATCTTGAGACAGGCTATGGTATCCGTGCAAGTAAGGTAACATATGATAGAAAGCACAGTGCAATTACAGAATATGATTTTAGCAATTATGATTTAGATTCATTATTAGAGCATTTTGACTGGATTCATTTAAGTGGTATTACACCTGCTTTAGGCAAGAACTGTGAAAAGCTTATTATGGATTGTCTTATCAAGGCAAAGGAAAAAGGTCTTACAGTAAGTTTTGATGGTAACTTTAGAAGTACACTTTGGACTTGGGAAGAAGCTAGAGATTTCTGTACAAAATGTCTTCCATATGTTGATGTTTTACTTGGTATTGAGCCATATCATTTATGGAAAGATGAAAATGATCATAGCAAGGGTGATGTAAAGGACGGCGTGCCAATGCAACCAACTTATGAAGAACAGGATGAAATCTTTAGAGCATTTGTTGAAAGATATCCTAACATTAAGTGTATTGCAAGACATGTTCGTTACGCACACAGCGGTAGTGAGAATAGCTTAAAGGCATATATGTGGTATGAAGGTCACACATTTGAAAGTAAGTTATTTACATTCAATATCTTAGACCGTGTAGGTGGCGGTGATGCATTTGCTTCAGGTCTTATCTATGCAATTACACATGATTATAAGCCAATGGATATTCTTAACTTTGCTGTTGCAAGTAGTGTTCTTAAGCATACAATTCATGGTGATGCTAATATAACTGATGACGAGCAGACAATTTTAAATATAATGAATAAGAACTTTGATATTAAGAGATAGTGAGAAGAGAATCCCATACGATGTGTGGGGTTCTTTTTTGTTCAATAGGAGATAACTTTTTCCACTTTGTTCTAGCGCTAGTAGTGTTCTTGCAAAATGTGTGTATTTATGATATTTTTAGTATAAAAGAAGTACTAATTCTACTAAAGGGGGGCCTTTAATGCCATTAAAAATCATAAGAAATGATATAACTACGATGAAGGTAGATGCCATTGTCAATACTGCTAACGAAGAACCCATATATTCAACAGGAATTGATAAAGCAGTGTATAAGGCGGCCGGAGAACAAGAGCTCCTTGAGGCCAGAAAAAAGATTGGCTATATGGATGAAGGCGAAGTTGCCATAACATCTGGTTTTAAACTTCCTGCTAGATACATAATTCACGCCGTAAGTCCATTTTACATAGATGGAGAAAGTGGTGAGGAAGATAAATTGCGTTCCTGCTATCAAAAAAGTCTTAAGCTTGCTTGCGAAAATGGATGCAAAAGTATAGCTTTTCCACTTATTTCAACAGGCAATTATGGTTATCCAAAAGAAGAAGGAATACGCGTTGCCATAGACGAGATAAATGCCTTTTTGCTAAAGAAAGATATGCTAATATATCTTGTAGTATTTGATAGTGAATCTACCAGACTTGGAATGAATGTATATCCTAATCTTAAGGAATACATTGATAATAACTATGTGGAAACAAAAAGTAAATTTGAATATAGAGTGACATCAGTTGAAAAAAAGAAAGCGCCTAGTTTTGCAAGCTTACCAATAAGATGTGATAAAATGGCGGTTGTTGATGATTGTGGAATGTATGAAGAGGCTCTAAATGAAAGAATGGAGCATATCTCTGATACATTTCAACAATATTTATTTTATCTGATTGAACAAAAAGGGCTTACCAATGCACAGGTATACAAGAGTGCAATTATTACCAAGCAGTTATTTTCAAAAATTAAGTTAAATGAGAATTATCATCCTGATAAAGCAACGGCAATGAGACTTTGCGTAGGTGCTAAACTTAATCTTGATGAGACAAAAGATTTGCTCGCAAGAGCAGGCTATGCCTTGTCTCCTTGCGATAAGCGAGATATCATTTTCAAATTTTTTATTGAAAATGAAATATATGATATGATTGAAATTGATATAGCCCTAGAAGAAAATGGGTTACCATGTTTTATAGAATAAAGAAAATTTCTTTGCAGGTCGCTTTTAGGGCGACCTTATTTTTAAATCTTTGTGATATAGTAAGGCTGTGAGAAGGAAATCTCATAATAACAAAATGAAGGGAAAGATTACTATGAAAAAAGGTTTAACAGAGCTTGTATTTATTTTAGACAGAAGTGGTTCTATGAGTGGACTTGAGGCTGATACTATCGGAGGTTTTAATTCACTTCTTAATAAGCAGAAGAAGGAAGATGGCGAAGCATATATTTCTACACTTCTTTTTGATGATACCATAGAGGTGCTTCACGATAGGGTGGACATAAAAAAGGTAGAGCCAATAACAGACAAAGATTATTATGTAAGAGGTTGCACTGCTTTACTAGATGCCCTCGGTGGCGCAATTTGCCACATTGGAAATGTTCACAAATATGCAAGAGAAGAGGATAGACCGGAAAAAACATTATTTATCATTACAACAGACGGTCAGGAAAATTCAAGCCGTAATTATACTTATGACAAAGTAAAAAAGATGGTGGAGTGCCAAAAAGAAAAATATGACTGGGAATTTCTATTTCTTGGAGCCAATATAGATGCAGTTGCAGAAGCAAAACGCTTTGGAATAAAAGAAGACAGAGCCGTAAGATTTAATTGCGACGAAAAGGGCACAGCGCTTAACTACAAAGTCTTAAGCAAAACGATTAGCACAGTAAGACAGTGTTCTGTAGCTTTAGAACCAACATGGAAAGAGGAGATTGAAGATGATTATGCAATCAGAGGAAATTAAAAATATTTGGATAAATGGAATAATGGGTCTTGTCATTGGCGATTGCCTTGGTATGCCGGTTCAATTTATTGACAGAGAAGAAATAAAGAAAAATCCTGTAACAACTATGGAAGGCTATGGTACATACAATATGCCACCAGGTACCTGGTCCGATGATAGCAGCATGGCAATAGCAACACTGGCAAGTATAATTGACAAGGCCGCTATAGATTACAACGATATAATGGAACGCTTTGTAAAATGGGATAGAAAGGGCGAATATACCCCATTTGGTATATCATTTGACCAGGGCTGTACATGTATGGATGCAATTGACAATTACATAACTACAAAGGATTATAAAACTTGCGGAAAAACCGGAGAGTGGGCCAATGGCAATGGAGCCCTAATGCGAATAATGCCAGTCTGCATTTACGCATATTTAGAGCAAACAAATGGCAATATTAGCCTAAAAGAAGCCCTTGAGTATGTTCATCAGGCAACCGCCCTTACCCATAATCATATGCGTGCAAAGATTGCCAGCGGCATCTATTATTTTATGATTAGTGCTGTACTTAATCAAAAAGGAAATTTGCAAAATAAGCTTCAAAATGGTATAAATGAAGCAAAGGAATTTTATAAATCCGAACCTGAATGGAACTATTACAAAAGACTTAAAAATCTTTCACAATTTGCAAAATGCAAGGAAAATGAGATAAAGAGTACAGGCTATGTTGTTGACAGCCTAGAGGCTGCCATCTGGTCCATTTTAAATGGCGATACCTTTGAAGAATCCTTGATTATAGCAGTAAATCTTGGTGACGATACGGATACTATCGGGGCCATAGCAGGTGGCCTTGCAGCCCTACATTACAGCTACGAAAACATTTGCAAGGAATGGAAGGATGTTATAATAAAGCTTGAGGAGATTATAGAGCTGTGTAGAAAGGCAGGCGAACAATATGCAGGATAGAAGAATGATGAATGTAAATGTATTTAAAGATACATATAAGCAATGTGAAGAAGATGAAATATTAAAAAATGCTATAAAAGAGTCGATTAAGAATCAATCGGTGATAAATCAAGGTTGCGTAATTGATATACTTAATTGTGACAATGACAAAGAAGGCAAGGTTATTTTATCTGCAAAAAGAAGCCTTGAGGCAGCTTCTCAATATGCAAAAGAAGGTAAAAAAGTCTGTGTACTCAACTTTGCCAATGCTCTTAATCCTGGTGGTGGCGTTAAACATGGTTCGTCAGCACAGGAAGAAGCTATCTGCAGATGTAGCACCTTATACAAGTGCCTTGATTCAGAACTTATGTGGCAGCATTTTTACGAACCACACCGCACATTAAGTGAAATAGAGCTTTGTGATAATTTTGATTGTATTTACACACCTGCAATAAAAGTATTTAAAAGTGATACCGACAGACCAGAGCAGTTACCTAAGGAAGAATGGTATGATGTTGATATAATCACCTGCGCAGCACCAGACCTTAATCCTATATCGGCTGATTTGGAGTCGGTAGAACGACTAATGAAACGTGGAAAATGGATACTTGATACCTTGTTGATTGAGATTACACATAGAATTGAAAGAATATTTCAAGTGGCAATTAAGAACCATACGGATGTGCTTATACTTGGAGCTTTTGGTTGTGGAGCATTTAAAAATCCACCAAGGATGGTATCTGGAATATTTTCTATTTATACAAAAAAATATCGCAATTATTTTGATGTGATTGAGTATGCAGTGTATCATAGGGAGCATGAGATTAAGAATTATGAGGCTTTTGAGAAGGAAATGAGAGGGTTGATGTAGTGGAAAAAATATGGGGTTAAGCTTTATTGTATTGATGTTTAAAAGGTGCTTTAGATGCTTTATAAAATTTGGTATTTGTGCTAAAATAGATTCAAGGAAGTGATTGAATGAATTTGGCACGTGATTTCGAAAGAATGTTGTATGAGTGCCCTGTTATTAAGGTTAGTGAATTTGAGCCGATTGGTGCGGACGAATTTACATTTATGACTTTGATGGCAGGGCAAAATCGTGAAAAAGTTTTGATTTTTCCATATCTTAGAAGGGTTGGAGAAAATTTTTTTGCAGATATTTATGTGTGGGATATAATGTTTTTGGGGGAATACAGACGATTTGTAATATGTAAGGATTGTTATATGAGTGAAGATGATGAGGATACATTTATTGCAATTATGTCAAGTAATAGAAGTGTTCATGAGAGACTTTTTAATATATTTTTGGATGGGGTGAAAAAGGAATTTCCGCAAGTGCCACTTAATGATAATTGTAATGATAAGAATATATTTTTAAATATGTATTTTTCATTGCATCGATGTGGGGTAAAGGAGATTCTCTATAAGGCTAAGCTTGATATAATCGCAGCTCATTTGGACGAGATTGATGATTATAATATGATTGGCAGTTCTCCGGAAAATATTTTTGATATGCCTATTGGCATGTTAAGGGCGCTTAATAATCCTTCGGGATACAAGGTGCTTATTAAACCGGAACATAGATTGTTTTCAAAGGAGATATATAAGGAGTTTCATAATCTTTTTAACAAAAAGCAGGTGAAATATTTTCAGTGGTTTTATTTAAAATATGTCCTTGAGACAGATTTGGAATTTGATAAAAAGAAGTTTGAGCTGTTTGCCAAAGTGAAGAGGATGAATATGTTTGAGTCATATATGCTTTATTGGGAAAAGCGAGAGATGGTGCTTGATTATTATGCTCATTTGCCAGAGTATCCGAGTGTTTTTGAATTTTATAATCATGAAAGTGTTTGTGATACGGTATTGTATTATATTGAAAATGAAGAAGAAATAGACAGAAGAATTCGCCGTAAGTTGGAAGAATTTGCTGACAGATACTATGGGGAAAATAACAGATATAAAGTTATAATTCCATCAAGCGTTAAGGAGTTGTTAAAGGAAGCTACAGATCAGCATAACTGTTTGTATAATTATGTTGATAAGGTGGCTTCAAGCAGTGCTTTAATTGTATGTATAAGAGAAAAAAATAATATTGACAAGGCATTGGTTACAGTTGAAATTAATGTAGTTACAAGACAGGTTGTGCAGGCATATGGTGCATTTAACAGAGAGTTAACAGATGATGAAGCTGATTTTTTGAATAAATATATGGCTGTTAAAAATTTGGAATATGATGGCTTTGAAGATGATTATTGGGATTTCCTTGATGAGGATGATGACTTTGACGAAATGGAGGACTGGTAATGGTATACATAACAGGTGATACCCACGGAAACTTTGTTAGAGCAAAGCGAATGTGTTGGGAAAATGAAATAAGTGAAAATGATATTTTGATTATTTTAGGCGATGCCGGCTTTAATCTTTATGGATATTGCGAGGACAGAAAGAAGAAAGAATATGTAAAAGAGCTTCCAATGACATTTTTGTGTATTCACGGTAATCATGAGATGAGACCTTCAACACTTGATTATTATGAAGAAATGGAGTGGAGAGGCGGCATTGTATATGTTGAAAGGGAGTTCCCTAATATTTTGTTTGCCAAAGACGGAGAGGTCTATGATTTGCCTATGGAAGACGGAAGTGTGAAAAAGGCAATCGCCCTAGGCGGAGCTTATTCAGTAGATAAAATATTACGCATTAGCAATAACTGGCCATGGTTTAAGGACGAACAGCCTTCAGATGAGATAAAAAAGAGAGTCGAAGAAAAGTTAGATGAACTGGATTGGAAGGTTGATATTGTTTTAAGTCACACGGTTCCAGAAAAATATATACCAATGGATTCATTTAAAAGACATATCAAAAATGTTGATACTTCAACAGAACAGTGGCTAGGCACAATAGAAGAAAAGCTTTGCTATGAAAAATGGTATGCGGGACACTATCATTGTGAAAGAACAGTGGATAAATTACAAATAATGTATGAGGAATATTACAAAATTCTTGACAAAGCCTATTAGTCTGTCTAAAATATATTATTATGACTAGACAGACTAAAAAGGAAAGGATTAGACATTTATTATGGCGCAGACTCGTTTTTCACAAAGATTAGCTTTACTTATGAAGGAAAGAAAAATATCAGGACAAAAGATTGCAGATGCAATTGGTAAATCACAAAAGACAATAAGTCGTTATGTTAACGGAGAGATTGATCCAAGCAATGAGGTTAAAAATGCTATATATAAGGCGATTGCTTCGATTAGCGGTATTGAAGATGATGCTATGACTGAGGAAGAATTGGATGAAGAAGAAATATTTTTGGAAATGAGTACTTATTTTTCAGAGTCTGATAACGATGCTTTTGCAAAATTAAGTAATGCTGCAAAGGAATATTATAGTGAGAATCTTGAAGATTTGATTTTGGTAGAAGAATGGGAAGATGATGTGCTAAATTTTTATCATAAGTTATCTTCAACAAAGCAGGAAGAAATGGCTAATTATCTTGATAATTTCAATTTTACATATAAGAGCGTAAAAAATACGGAAAAGCTAGCCGCTTATATGAGAATGATAGAACGTTCTAATAAGCGTCCCGTTATACTGATAAATGATGAAGCTGCCGATAAAAAGTCAGATGAAGAGTTTTATAAGAAAGTAAAGAAGATGGGCGTAAAATTGCCATCACATCCATATTTTTTATCTTATGGTCCTTATGACTGGTATTTGCTTTTGCGCATAAATATTTACGAATTATATGATGATAAACAATGTCGCTGGGACGAAAAGACAGATAACGCAGTTGGTGTTAAATTGGCTCACTTATTAAATGCTATGAAAATATAAAATTGTCTAAAAATTTACTTGCCTATACTTGCAAAAACTGATAAAATATAAGAGATGGTAAATCAAATATATTAGAATGCGAGGTAAACTATATGGCACAAAGATTTATTTTAAATGAAACTTCTTATCATGGAGCAGGTGCAATCAATTCGATTGCTACAGAGATTGAGGCTAGAGCATTTAAGAAAGCATTTGTATGCTCTGATCCGGACCTTATTAAATTTGGTGTAACTAAAAAGGTTTTAGATGTACTTGATGGAGCTGGTATAGCTTATGAAGTGTATTCTAACATCAAACCTAATCCAACGATTGAAAATGTGCAATCAGGCGTAGAAGCATTTAAAAATGCAGGAACAGATTGTATAGTGGCAATTGGTGGTGGTTCATCAATGGATACAGCCAAGGCAATTGGTATTATAATAACTAATCCTGAATTTGCTGATGTTAGAAGTCTTGAAGGAGTAGCACCTACAAAGAATCCGTCAGTACCTATTATTGCAGTTCCTACAACAGCAGGTACTGCAGCAGAAGTAACAATTAATTATGTAATTACAGATGATGAAAAGAATCGTAAGATGGTATGTGTTGATCCACATGATATTCCAATAGTAGCAGTAGTAGACCCGGATATGATGTCTACTATGCCAAAAGGACTTACAGCAGCGACAGGTATGGATGCACTTACTCATGCCATAGAAGGTTATATAACAGCAGGAGCATGGGAATTGTCTGATATGTTCCACCTAAAAGCAATTGAAATTATTGCAAGAAGCCTTAGAGGTGCAGTTGATAATACTAAAGAGGGTAGAGAAGGCATGGCGCTTGGACAGTATGTAGCAGGTATGGGCTTCTCTAACGTAGGACTTGGTATTGTTCATTCAATGGCACATCCACTTGGAGCTCTTTATGATACACCTCATGGTGTTGCTAATGCAATTATTCTTCCAACAGTTATGGAATATAATGCCCCTGCAACAGGCGAAAAATATCGTGAAATCGCAAGAGCAATGGGCGTTAAGTTTGTTGATGATATGAGTCAGGAAGAATATAGAAAGGCTGCTATAGATGCTGTAAAACAGCTTTCAATAGATGTAGGAATTCCAGCCGACTTAAAAGAAATCGTTAAACCGGAAGATATTCCATTCCTCGCTCAATCAGCTTATGATGATGCATGTCGTCCTGGTAATCCAAGAGAGACAAGTGTAGAAGAAATAACAGAGCTTTATAATAAGTTGATGTAATGTAAAATGATTAATTAGATAATATAGAAAACATACGGAAGATGTGTCTTTCGTATGTTTTTTTGTTCTAAACAAAAACAAGCCTGCATACATTTATATTGTTAGACAAGCATAGGAGGGGAAATTATAAATAATTATTAGGAGGATTAAAAAATGAAGTTAGGAAAACTTTTTGCTGTAGCATTAGCAGCATCATTATTATTAACAGGAATATCATCAGTAAAAGCTTTAGACTGGGGATATTTTGAAGACAGAAAAGTCAGTATGGAAGGAAAAAGCCTTGTAGGCCTTGTTGTGGTAAAGGAAACATTACATGCATCTGGTTATACATATGAAACATGGGGAGAAGTGACAGATGTATGGCTTACTACAGACCGTTGTTATATTTTAAATGAGATAACAGATGAAAAAACATGGACAGCTAAGCATCCTTGTGGTGAATATGCGAAAGGTTCATTTAAGGCTAAAATTGGCGTTCCAACACCTTGGGGAACAGTGGGAACATCAGGTTCAACACACACATTGTCAATCTTGTTCTAACCGAGTATAATTTACCCCTCCATATGAAAAGAGAAGAGGACAAGCATGATTAGAATAAAAAATTTGACCGTACAATACGGAGAACGTGTAATAATAGATAATCAGAATATAAGCTTTGAAAATGGTAAAGTAACGATAATAAAAGGAGAATCTGGGGCAGGTAAATCCTCTCTTTTAAATGTTATCGGACTATTAAAAACAAGCAACAAAGAGTGCAAATATTATTATCAGGACAAGCAAATAAAAAGTGGAAATGAAAAAGAAAATGCAATATTTAGGCTAAATCATATTGGCTTTATATTTCAGCAGGGCAATCTTTTAAATAATCTTACAGCCTTAGAAAATGTAAAATTGCCTATTATGATGCACAATAAAGATGTTAAGCAGGCTGAAGAATTAGCGGATAAATGGCTTGAGTTTGTAGGCCTTGAAAATGTAAAAGGAAGCTATCCTCAGGATTTATCAGGAGGCGAAGAACAAAGAGTATGTATTGCCAGAGCTTTGGTAAATGATTGTGACATAATTCTTGCAGATGAACCTACGGCATCCCTTGACGCAGTCAACGCAGAAAACGTACTTAACCTTCTAAAAAGACTTGCTCATGAAATGAATAAAATTGTAATAATAGTGTCACACGATAAAAAAGTGCTTGAATATGGCGACAAAATTTATGAGATTAATAATAAACAAATTAATGAAATTTACAATAATACAAAAGCACTTAAAGGAATGAAAAAGAAAAATGAAGACAAAAAGACAATATTAAGCTTCATAAAGAATTATGAAAAAATGCGTCGCCAAGAAAAGAAAATAAGCTTTATTCTCATTGCAGTCTCGGCATTAATAGTAGCCATTGCTTCAATGAGCTTTGAATTTTCGGACGCATTTGTAAATAATCAAAAGCAATTTTTAAATGCAATATCAGACAGAAGCCTTTTAGTAATAAACGATACTATGGGCTTAAATGCGACCTCAGATTATGATGAGGCATTAAGTTTTAAAGAAAAAGAAATCTCAACAATAAAAACAATTCCAAACGTAGAAAGCGTATATCCCTATTACGAATTTACATCTTATGGTATTGCTAAGGATATAAAAGAAAAATCAGATATAAAGATTTATCAGAATGGTACTCTTATAGTCGAAAAACAGTATGAAAATGAATATATGGCAGATGGAAACGAATTTAAAATAGTTCCAATATATCCGGCAGAAGATATAAGCTCTTACATAAAAGAAGGAAATAAAACAGCTGATGGTGTCTATATAAGTGAAAAGCTTGCAAATGAACTGGGTATAACACAGTTAAATGCTCACACCATGGAGATAAGTTGCTATGTACCTTCAAAACTATATATATCAAGTGCAATGCTAAATCAACAGAACAATAAAGAGGTAAGTATAGACGGTTGTATTTCAAAACTAGTTACAATAAAAACCAACATAAAAGGTATTATAAATAATTCATACACTTACGACAAAACTGAAAATAATGGAATGCTTATTTTTATGAATTATAATGATATGGATAAAATAATCGACAACAATAAAGGCAATATGCTTGTACGGGATTTTAAGGATTTTGAAGAAAAGGAGCTGGCACCAAGCATGCTGGTTGTGTTCGCAGCCAACTATGATGATGTGTCATCCATTGAAGAAAAAATCAACCAGATAAATACAACAGTGTCCACGGTAAATAGAGCCTCAGACATTGAAGTGATAAACACCAATTTAAAATCCGTAAAAAATATGGTCATATCAATTGCCGGCTGTTTAGTTGTTATAGTGACTATAATGTTTGGATTTATTTATTATTTTAGAAATCGTGAAAGAAAAAAGGAAATAGGCATATTAAAAGCCTTGGGCTTGGATAAAAATGATGTATATAAGCTTATGTTGTATAACTTAATTAAGAACACTTTGATTACCTTTGTTTTGTCCATTGTTTTATCGTATATTTTGCAAAATGTAATATTTGCAATAATGGGAATACAGCTGATGAAAGTTACGATATCATCGGTGCTTTTGGCATTTTTTATGTCAGTAGTGGTTATTGTAGCTTCAAGCATGGCTTCAATTGTAAAAACAGGGAAAATCGATGTTATAGATGCGATAAGGTATAATAAATAAAGATAGACAAAACACCAAATCAGTACTATTATAATTACACAAATACAATATGATTGGAGGAAAAAACTAATGAAGAAAAAGGTAAAAGCATCTATTGTAGTTATGTTATTAATTACAATGCTTATGAGCTGTATGGCTTGTGCTAAAAAGACAGAATGTGATTATTGCGGTGAGATGAGAAAGTGCAAAAAAGCAGAAACTATAGTCGGCATAGAAGTAAATGTTTGTGATAAATGTTTAGACAGTATGCAGTAAATATGTAAATAAAAATTTATAAAAAAGAGAGAATTATTGTGTCAGTAATTCTCTCTTTTATTGTGTTGCGTCTTTAACGATAGTAGAGTAAAGCATAGTTTCTAGCAGGTTGTCGAGCTGGTCTTGAGCATTTGGAGAAAGTTTTTTATACATACTAAGATGTCTAGTTTCCTTAGGAGATATATCATTAAAAAGATTTGCATTTCGCTCAGAAGAATTACCTACAATAAAATCAATAGAGGTGTCAAAAAATAAAGAAAATTTTATTAGTAAGTCAAGACTTGGTTCTGCTAAACCATTTTCATATTTGTAAATAGATTGTTGAGATATTAGGAAAAGTTCTGCTAATTTTTGTTGGCTAAGTCCACGTTCTTCGCGTAAAAGCTTCAAATTTTTCATAAATGTTAGACCTCCTAAAAATATCGTTATAATTATTATAATACCAAGAAAAATAAAATCTAAAACGAAATGGTGTTATTTACAACAACCTCCAGTTGTGATACAATTAGTAATATTATTACATATGGAGGATGAAAAAATGCAAATTAAAAACTATGCAAAGTATCTGATATGCATAATGTTATTAGCGACTGTGATGGTGCTAAGTTTTGGTAACGTTGAAAATGTAGTGGCAGCTACTTATACAGACGGTGATTCAACATATACATATTCAGAAAATACTGATGGAACACTTACAATAACTAAGTGGGAGGGAACTGCTACTGAGATTACTATTCCTAGTACAATTGAAGGAAAAACGGTTACGGTGCTAGGAGAAAGTTCATTTGAAAACTGTAGCGAAATAGTGAAAGTAGTATTGCCTGATACTATTTTGGGGATTAATAGTAGAACTTTTTGTGGTTGTAGTAAATTGAAAGATATTAATATTCCTAACAGTGTAAAAACGATATCGCCGAGAGCCTTTTATGAATGTATTAGTTTGGAAACTATAGATATTCCGGATACGGTATTGTTAAGTAATAAAATTTTTTATGGCTGTACTAGTCTTAAAAGTATAAAAATTCCAGTAGCAACAAATCAAGTGGGTAGTTATATGTTTTATGGTTGTACTAGTTTAGAAGAAGTGGTTTTACCAGATAATCTTGTTAGTATAGAAGGAAGTGCATTTCAAGGTTGTACTGGTTTAAAAGAAATAGATATACCTCAAAGTACATGGCGCATTAGTGGTTCAGCTTTTCGCGATTGCATTAATTTGAATAATATAACAATTCCGGAAAAGGTTACTACGATTGGAAATAATACATTTTATGGCTGCACTTCTTTGACAAAGATTACTATTTCAGAGGGAGTTACAAGTATAGGAAATAGAGCATTTTATGGTTGCACTAGTTTGGATAATATTACAATACCGAGTAATGTTAAAACAATAGGAGATGAGGCATTTAATGGTTGTATAGGTTTAACTGACATAGTGATTTTAAATGGTGTTACTAGTATAGGAGAGGGTACTTTTAGAAAGTGTAGTAACCTAATAAATATAACACTTCCAGATAGTATTACAAATATGGAAGAGAGGGCATTTGGTGAATGTAATAATTTGAAAAAAATAACGCTTCCTAAAGGGTTAACAAGTATAGGAAGGTATATGTTTGAAGATTGTGGTGCTTTGGAAGAAGCTGTTATTCAAAGTGCAATAACAAACATAGATGATTCAGCATTTAGAAATTGTGGCAAATTAAAGAGTATTACAATTCCAATAGGCTCAACAAGTATAGGAGAAAATGCTTTTCGTGGATGTACTTCATTAGAAAGCATAAATGTTCCAGATGGAATATTAAGTGTAGGAGATTATGGCTTTTACGAATGTAAATCAATAACAGAGATTCTTATGGCTCAAGATGCAACAAGGATAGGGGAATATGCATTTGCTGATTGTGATAATTTGACCACAGTAACGGCAAAAGGCGGAATTGATAGCATTGGATACTGTGCATTTTATAAATGTACTAAATTAAGCAATGTAATCGTTCCAGAAGGAATAAGTTCAATAGCAGAAAAAAGCTTTTATGACTGTTATAATCTTAATAGTATAACATTAGCAGATGATATAACTGCTATAGGTGATTATGCATTTGCCTACTGCAGTAAATTGTCTGATATAAATATACCAAGTAGTATCTTGACAATTGGAGAAGGTGCTTTTATAAGTTGTAAAAAAATAACAGAGATAATAATACCAGAAAATGTAACGGTGTTAGAAAATAGAGTATTTAATAATAGTGGTATCACGACGGTTAATATTCATGGGAGTATTACAAAAATTGATCAAAATGCATTTTTAGAGTGTAGTAATCTAGTGGATATTAATGTTTCAAAAGATAATAGATACTATGCTTCGGAGGAGGGTGTTTTATTTAATAAAGATAAAACAATACTTATTATGTGTCCTGCAGGTAAGAGTGGTGTATATGTAATCGGGGATAATGTAACGACTATATCCGAAAAAGCATTTTATGATTGTATAAATTTAACAGAGATAATAATACCAGAAGGTATTACACAAATAGACGGTCCTACATTTGTAGGATGCAGTAGTTTGGTTAAGATAACATTACCTAAAAGTATACAAGAGATAAATGTATTTGGATTATATAATTGTGAAAAGTTAGAAAATATTGTAGTTGCAGAAAATAATAAAAACTATAAAACTGTAGATGGAGTATTGTATAATGCTGATATGACAGAGATTTTATTTATGCCAAAAGGAAGAAGTAAACATTATGTTGTACCGAATACAGTAACTGATATTACAGGTGTATTTTATGGATGTAAAATGTTAACAGGGGTTACGCTACATTCAGGTATAACCAATATACCAGCAAATGCATTTGGTGAATGTTTTGCTTTAAAAGATTTGGCAATACCAAATAGTGTAACTAATATCGGTGCTAGAGCGTTTTATGCTTGCTTTAGTTTAGAAACTTTGGAAATACCTGATAGCGTAGTAAGTTTGGGAAATGCAGTGTTTATGAGTTGTGGAATAAAAAATATAGTATTACCAGATAGTATTACTATGTTTGGAACTCATTCACATGCGGATGGAATGTTTATGGCTTGCAGTAAATTAGAAAGTGTAAAATTACCTTCTAATATCAATGATATTGGAGTTAATACATTTCATTATTGTAAAAATTTAAAAAATGTAATATTGCCTGAAAATTTAAAATGGATATCAACAGGAGTTTTTGAATATTGTGAGGGACTAGAAACAATTATTATTCCAGAACATATTGAAGGGATATCTTTTTATGCTTTTTCTGGATGTATCAATTTGAAAAAAATAATAATACCAGAAAGCGTAAAAACAATATGGGATGATGCATTTAGTGATTGCTCATCAGAACTTATTATTTATGGATTGGAAGGTACTACTGCGGAAATCTTTGCTAAAGAAAATAATATTAAGTTTGAAACTATTAAGCATGGAATTATAGTGCAAGAGGACGGTTCTTATAAATATTATTGCGATGATGAATTTCAAAATTCATATACCGGATTGGCACCATATAAAGATGAAATTTGGTATGTAGAAAATGGTGTTGTAACATTTGATTTTAATGATAAGATTGAAAAAAATGGAATAACATACACTGTAAAAAATGGTAAAGTAATAAATACATATGAACCGTTAAAAGTAATGATTAATACAGACGGTAGAAAAATAAGTATAGGTACGGATATAATGCTTTATGCAAAGGCACAAGGCGGAAGTGGAGGCTATACATACAGTTTTATAATGTATAATGAAAAGTTAGATTATTGGCATAGAATGGGTGATTTTACAAGTGATTCTAGTGAATTTTGGATAGCTACTACCAGTGATGACAGAATCTTTTATGTAGAAGTTAAAGATAGTGCTGGAAATGTGGCTAGAAGTGAAGGCGTAAAAGTTATTATCAAGAGTGACTTGTCTGTAGATATATCTATAAGTGCTAACAAGGTTGTAAAAGGTCAACCACTGACCCTCACAGCCACAGCATCAGGCGGTACAGGCTCTTACACATATAGCTTCTTAATGTATAATGAAGAAACAAAGAACTGGTACAGATTTAATAGTTTTGCAAGTGCAACAAGCTATAATTGGACTCCGAATGTTTCTGGTATTCGTACTATTTATGTTGAAGTAAAAGACAGCGAAGGTACAATAGTTAGAAGCGAAGGAATTACAGTTAATGTATCTGAAGCTTTAAATGTAACAATTAGTGCTAATGCACAAAGTATTGTAAAAGGTTCAAATTTAGCTTTGACAGCAACTGCAAGTGGAGGAAGTGGCGATTATACATATAGCTTCTTAATGTACAATGAAGGTACAAAGATGTGGTACAGATTTGCAAGCTTTGATGAAGCTAACAAGTTAAGCTGGATAGCAGGAACTACTGATACAAGAGTGTTCTATGTAGAAGTAAAAGATAGTACAGGTAAAGTTGTAAGAAGTGAAGGTGTCACAATTAAAGTGTTATCAAGCACTGATTTAAAAGCAACAGTAACAACAAGTGAATCTAAGGTATCAACTGGGGAAGCTGTAAAACTTACAGCTACAGCTTCAGGCGGTGCAGGAAGTTATACATATAGTTTCTTAATCTATAACGAAGTTAGTGGTAACTGGGCTAGATTAACAGATTTTACATCAGTAACTACATTTGATTGGACAGCATCAGGAACTGGTGTAAGACAGTTCTATGTAGACGTAAAGGATGCAAATGGAACAGTGATAAGAAGTGCTGTAAAAACATTGATAATTCAATAAAAATACTAAAAGAGAAATTCTTGTCATAGTAAATTGCCAAAGGATTTCTCTTTTTTAAAAAACATTGTTAAAATATTGACAAACTTTCTCCTGTATGTTAAACTACATTTACAATAACAAAAAAGTAGAGATAGAACTATGAAGAATTATTTTGATTTAACAGGAAAAGTTGCATTGGTTACAGGTGCATCATCAGGATTAGGTGTTCAATTTGCTAAGGCATTAGCTAATCAGGGAGCTGATTTGGCGATTTGTGCAAGACGTGTTGAGCGTTTAGAAGCAGTTAAGGCTGAGATTGAGGCTATGGGTGTTAAATGTTATGTTCATGCTTGTGACGTAACTAAGACCGAAGATATTATTGCTACAGTTAATGATACTATTGCTCATTATGGAAAGATTGATATCCTTGTTAATAATGCAGGACTTGGTTTGGTTGAACCAGCTACAGATTTTGTAGAAGAGAACTGGAGAAAGATGATGGATACAAATGTTAATTCTGTATTCTTCTTTGCAAGAGAAGTGGCAAAGCATATGATTCCTGCTGGATATGGAAGAATTATCAATATCGGTTCTATCCACTCTACAGTATCTATGAATGGTAATCCGCTTGCAGCGTATGCTACAACAAAGGGTGCAGTTTATATGATGACAAAGACATTAGCGTGTGAATGGGCTAAGACAGGTGTTACTGTTAATGCTATCGGACCAGGTTACTTTGCTAGTGAGATGACTCAGGCAGGTATCGATACACCTGAATTCCAGATGGCTATGGGTGTATATTGTCCTATGGGAAGATGTGGTAAGGAAGGCGAATTAGATACAACCTTATTATATCTTGCATCTGAATTTTCATCATATACAACAGGTCAGCTTATTCAAGTTGATGGTGGTTGGAATACAATTTAAATAAGATTATATTAAATAGGCTGTTGCTCCATAGAATAATCTAAGGAGTGACAGCTTGTTTTTTGGCGTATTTTATGATAAACTATATTTATAGACATTGTCCCAATGGAAAGGGGCTATATGTTAAATAATAATTCTAATAATCGCAACAACTATCGTACGTTGCAGAGTCTGAATCTAATCGATTCGTTTTTATTCCAAGAAATTACTGAAAATGAAGAAGATGCAAAATTTATCGCCCGCTTAATAATCAAACGAGTAATGGGTATTGAGTTGGATAATATTGTGGTTGAAACCGAGAAGGTCATTAACGGTTTGAACGTTGATAAGCGTGGTATAAGGATGGATTTGCGTATTCTCGAGAAAAAAGATAATAGTATAGCTAAGATTTTGAATATCGAGCCTAATACTTATCAAAAGAAGGAACTGTCTAAGCGTTGTCGTTATTATCAATCCGTAACAGATGCCAAATTTTTTAAGGCAAATAAGCATTTTGAAGAATTACCTGAGCTAATATCTATATGGATACTTGAATATGATCCATTTGGAGAAAACAGGATGTTGTATACTGTTAAAAATATGGTGGAAGAAAACCCTAATCTATGCTATAATGATGGAGCAAGGAAACTATTTCTATATACGCAAGGAGAGATTGGCGGTTCTAAAGAACTGAGCTCTTTACTGAAGTATATAAGTAATAGTAACAATAATAACGTAGTGGATGAAGAATTAAAGTCATTACATACTTTAGTCAATAGGATTAAAGAGGATGAAGGGACTGGTGAAAAGTATATGACACTTCAGGAATATATTGATTGCGAAATCGAACTAAGACTTGATAATATTACGAAACAGCTA